>CAYSMT010000107.1:0-7747 GCA_964432135.1 uncultured Acidobacteriota bacterium | reverse complement strand
CTAGCAGCCCCCTGAGCAGCGCGCCACGAGGCGCGCAGAGCCCCGCTTTCCGGGGCTTGCATCGAATCTCACACGAGCATCGGCGCGATGACCAGGGCAACGACGCTCATCAACTTGATCAGGATGTTCAAGGAAGGTCCCGCCGTATCTTTGAAAGGATCGCCGACGGTATCGCCGATCACCGCGGCGTGGTGAGCATCCGAGCCCTTCCCGCCGTGGTGCCCCTCCTCGATGTACTTCTTAGCGTTGTCCCAGGCCCCTCCGGCGTTAGACATAAAGATCGCCATCATCACACCCGAAGCCGTCGTTCCGGCCAGCAAGCCACCGAGCGCCGCGGGGCCCGAGAAGATGACATGGAAACGACCCGCGAAGCCGACCAGGACCGGGACGAGCACGGCGAGCAGACCCGGTACGACCATCCGTTTGATCGCCGCCCGCGTTGAGATGTCGACACAGCGAGCGTACTCGGCGCGCGCCTTGCCTTCCATCAAGCCCGGGATCGTGCGGAACTGGCGACGCACCTCCTCGATCATCTCGAAAGCAGCTTGACCAACGGCCTTCATGGCCATCGAGGAAAAGAGGAAAGGCATCATCGCGCCCAAGAGCAGTCCGCAAATAATCTGGGGGTCGGCGAGATCCATGGTCAGCCGAGCACCTCCCCGCGAGACCTGGGTTTGGAAAGCCGAGAAAAGAGCCAGAGCCGTCAAGGCGGCCGAGGCGATCGCAAAACCCTTGCCAATGGCGGCGGTTGTGTTGCCGACCGCGTCCAAATTGTCAGTGCGCTGACGCACCTCCGCCGGAAGCCCGCTCATCTCTGCGATGCCTCCAGCGTTGTCAGCGATGGGGCCGTAGGCATCAACGGCAAGCTGGATCCCCGTCGTCGAAAGCATTCCCAATGCGGCAATCGCGATTCCGTACAAGCCCGCAAGGTGATGAGCCACAAGGATGGCGCCGACGATCCAGATCACCGGCAGCGCGCAGGACTGCATACCGACGCCGAGACCAGAGATGATCGTCGTCGCCGCACCCGTCTCCGCATCACGCGCGATGCCGTGGACCGGAGAGCGCTCTTTCGAGGTGTAGTACTCCGTTGTCAAACCAACGAAAATGCCGGCAACGAGCCCCGCGATGCAAGCCATGAAAAAGCCAAACCAATGAACGGGGTCCCCGCCAGGAGAGAAGACAATGCCTTCCGCGGGGATCGCGTACCTGGTCAAGAAGAACGCACCGACAACCATCAGCCCCCCGGAGACATACATCCCCATGTTGAGCGCGTTCTGGGGGTTACCTCCCTCCTTAACTCGCACGAAGAAGGTGCCGATGACCGAGACGACGATACCCACGGCAGCGAGGCCCAGCGGAAGGAGGGTGGCCTCCCGAAATCCCGAGACAGCGGCCGCTCCGATGACCATCGAGCCGATGATAGCCCCGACATAGGACTCGAAGAGATCGGCTCCCATGCCCGCAACGTCACCGACGTTATCACCCACGTTGTCAGCGACAACGGCGGGGTTGCGCGGATCATCTTCGGGAATTCCCGCCTCGACCTTGCCCACGAGATCGGCCCCGACATCGGCAGCCTTGGTGTAGATGCCTCCGCCCACCCGCGCAAAGAGAGCGATCGAGGACGCGCCGAGCGAGAATCCCGCGAGGATCGTGACCACAGCCGGAAGGCTCTCTCCCGCCATCGCCTCGACGCCGAGAATGCCAGTGCCCCAGTAGAGCGCAAGCAACAGGCCAATGCCGAGTACACCGAGCCCCACAACACACAGACCCATCACCGAGCCGCCCGTAAAGGCGATGTCGAGCGCGCGATTGAGGCTGCTACGCGCGGCTTGTGTGGTCCGCACATTGGCGGCTGTCGCCACGCGCATGCCGAAGAAACCGGCCAGACCCGAACAAAGGGCGCCTACAATGAAGGAGAGCGCAATCAGCGGGTGCTTGAAGTTGGCACCCTCGGAGGCCCCAAGGTTGCCCAGCGCCAGGAGGGCTGCCACGGCAACGACGAAGATCGCCAGTACCTTGTACTCGCGCGCCAGAAAGGCCATCGCTCCCTCACGAATCGCGGCCGCAATCTCGCGCATCGTCTCATCGCCATCCTCCGCCCGATTGACCTTGGCGGCCCGCATCCAGGCGAAGATCAACGCCAGAAGACCGAGTCCCGGCACCACATAGAGCAGCATGTCCATCGTCGCTTTCCCTCCCATCGTCCCGACCCAGTCAAGACAACGTGCGTTCTCACGACCCAGAAGACGGCGTCACTGCCGAAGCCGCTTCATATCATCCGATTCCGGGGCTATCTCCTCAGCCCTGGTGGAAGCGACACATCGCCGCCTCCAGCCCCTCCTCCAACAACAACTCCACGGCATCTGCCGCGATATCCACGCCCTCTCGCACGAGCGGCGCTTGATCAGGCCGCGGGCGAGCCAGCACATAGCTCGCCAGATCGCCGCCTCCCGCGCTCGGCCGCCCGATGCCGATCCTCACGCGGAGGAAATCTCGCGTCCCCAATTGGGATGCGATCGATGACAACCCCTTGTGCCCGGCGACGCCGCCGCTGGACTTGATTCTTACGGTTCCCGGGGGGAGATCTGCTTCATCGTGGATGACGAGCAAATCCCGCGAATCAAAACCGTGATACGCGAGGAGCCGCCGCACCGCCTCACCTGATCGGTTCATGAAGGTCAGCGGCTGGGCCAGCACGAGCGCCTTGCTCGCCATGCGCCCCTTCCCGTAACGCGCCCGATGCCTCAAACGATCGAGAACGATCGCGTGGCGCCTGGCGAGTTCATCAATCACGGCAAAACCGACGTTGTGCCGGGTCCCTTCGTACTCACGCCCTGGGTTCCCCAGGCCGAGTATCAACATCAAAGATCCTACTCGGTGTCGGCGGGACCTTCGCTGCTCTCATCTCCCTCGACGGGAGCCTCCTCACCCTCGACCTCCTCAGAGACGACCTCTTCCTCGACCGGCTTGCCGGTGCAATTCGCGATCGTGTGCGTGGGGGGAGTTAGCAGCTCGACATCCTCGGGCAGCTCGAGATCTCCCGCCTCAAGATGCTGTCCGATATGCAGGTCTTCGATCCGGCCGATGAGCGTCCCAGGAATTCGGTCGGGAAGCACTTTGATCGTGACCTCACGGGTAACGAAATCGACGAGGCCACCTTCGGTCTTGACGCCCACAGGAACACCCACAAGCTCGACGGGAACCTGCAAGGTCAAAGGCTTATCCATCTCGACCCGCACGAAGTCCGCATGCTCGATGCGTTCGGTCACCGGGTGGCGCTGGATCTGCCGTAGCATGACCATGCGCTTGAGCTCGCGTCCTCCGAGCCGAAGATTGATCAAGCTATTCAGGCCCGTTGGAGACTCGAGAATCGCCTCGACGGGCCGCGGATCGACCTCGACCGCGACGGGCTCACGCCCCCCTCCGTAGACGACGGCCGGGATCTTCCCGGACGCGCGCAGACGCCTGGATTCGTTCTTTCCCGTGCCCACTCTCTCAGCGACTTCGATGTGGATTTGCTCGTTCATCTGTTCCGGCCCTTCACTTTCCCTGCGCGTCACTCGCTCCTTAAACGAAAAGCGAGCTGATCGACGAATGCGAATGAGTCCTCTTGATGGCCTCGGCAAGAAGCCAAGCCACCGAAAGGACTTCGATCTTTCCGCTGGCCAGTATGGCCTCGTCCAGCGGGTGTGTGTTGGTCACCGCGATGCTGGTGACGGGGCATTCTGCCAGCCGTTCCAGAGCTTTGCCAGAAAGAACTGCATGGGTGAAGCAACCCCGGACCGATTTCGCCCCGTTTTCCATCAAGATCTGCGAGGCCCCCGCTACGGTCCCCGCCGTGTCGATGATGTCATCGACAATGACGCAGTGGCGCCCTTCCACCTCTCCGATGAGATGCATCGTCTCCGCCACGTTCGGACCCGTCCGCCTCTTGTCGACAATAGCCAGATTGCCACCGAGACGTTTGGAGTAAAAGCGCGCCCGCTCCACTCCGCCCGCATCCGGAGAGATGATCGCTAGATCCTTGAGATCGAGCTCCTGAAGGTAATCCACGAATACCGGCGCAGAGTATAGGTGGTCGACCGGAATACCGAAAAAGCCTTGGATTGCGGGCGCATGCAGATCCATCGTCAGCACGCGGTCCGCTCCGGCCGTCTGCAGCAGATCCGCGACGAGCTTGGCCGAGATGGGCACCCGTGGCCGGTCTTTACGTTCCTGACGCGCGTAACCGAAGTAGGGCAGCACCGCCGTAACGCGGGCCGCCGAGGAGCGCTTGAACGCGTCGAGCAACAGCAGTAGCTCGAGCAGATTATCGCCGGGTGGGTTCGTGGGCTGGATCAGAAAGACGTCTGCGCCGCGCACATTCTCGAGGACCGCGCATTTGATCTCGCCGTCACTGAAACGACCGAGATCCCGCTCTCCGACGGGAACATCCAAAATTGCGCAAATCTCCTCGGTCAACCCCGGATGTGCAGAGCCACCGAAGACCTTGATATCGCCGAAAGCCGCAGCAATCGAGTTCTCGACCACCTTCTTCACCCTCAGTTTCTCGCCGGCACCACGAGATGGTGTGGGCGCACTGAAATTGATCAGATCCCGGGCACTCCCGGCCGAAATCCATCGTCGTTTCGGGTCTGATCGGCAACGCCCGGCGCCTGAGGTGCTAGTCCCAGTGCCGCATCGGCCGCCTCCTCAGCTTCGCGGGGTCGCCGCGGCCGGCGCGGCACATCACCCGAGCTGAGCACCTCTTCGTAACGAGCGAGGACCCGCTCCTCGATCATCTGTCGTGTTTCGCTGTTGAGTGGATGAGCCACGTCGCGAAAGGTCCCGTTCTTGCGTCGCTTGGACGGCATCGAGATGAACAGTCCGTTCTGACCGCTAATCACCTTGATATCCGAAACCATGAAGCAGCGGTCGAACACGATCGTGACGTAGGCCTTGAGCTTCTCTTCATCGACCGGGAATACCCTGATGTCGGTGACTTCCATGGTGTCCGCTCCTCCCCCTGCACTCATTGGGTCCAGCGTTGCGTCTCCACCTCGCGCCTCGAGAGCGTTCTCGAAAGGCAGCACCACACCCCAGGTCGTTCGTCCCGGATCCGCTCGAAAGCCGTCTGTGCTACGGCTTCTTCTTCGAAGATCCCGAAGACGACCGACCCACTGCCGGTCATCGTCGACGACCCTCCCAACTCCTCTAACCGGCGCACCAAACGGGGAAGCGTCACCAGCAGCTCCCCTGCCGCGGGAAGAAGAGCGTTGGCGGGCGGCGGGAGCGATCCCGACCTCTCGCACAACTGCCTCAGGAATCGCTGGATATTAGGCGGTCTCGCAGGGGTCGTCAATCGTCCTCGCGCCCGCTCGAATACAGTCGCGGTCGATAACCCAGGACCTGCGGAGACCAACAGGACGGGCCGTTCCGGTAGGTCCTCGAGACTCTCGATCTCATCTCCTCGCCCTCGGCCGAGCGCGAGACCTCCCTCGAGTTGAAAGGGCACATCCGCTCCCAGCGAGCGAGCGAGCGACAGGAGCTGCTCGAGCGAGAGGTCGATGCCGGTCAACGGCCCAAGGGCGCGCAGCACGGCGGCGGCGTCGGCCGACCCGCCGCCCAAACCGGCTTGGGCCGGAATCTCCTTCTCAAGATCGATCTGCAGCTCCCCGCTCCAGCCGGCGGCGTTCACCCAAGCCATCGCGGCGCGGTATGCCAAGTTCTCCTCCGCGACCAAATCGCTCGGGCCGCCCTTCATACGAAGCCCGATCCGCGTCTGCAGCCCCGGCCGCTGCTCGATGCGCAGCCGATCACAAAGTGAGATCGTTTGAAAAATTGTCTCGATCTGGGTGTAACCATCCGGCCGGCGCCCGACGAGATCGAGCACGAGGTTGATTTTGGCGAAGGCTCGCAGACCGATCGAACGCGATCTCATGCCCCCCCCCCGACTCCCCGCGGATGCTCTGAGCTGACCTCGATGGACACGAATGACTCGGGCACCTCGGGCCAACGAGCCGGCGCGACCGCCGGCTTGCGGCGCAACAGCTGTACTTCGAGGCGTTCACCGCGATCGGAAAGGGCCGTCACGACCGCGCCGCGAGGCCCTGTGTCATGAGGTACAACGATCTGCCAGCCACCGATAGCCTGTGGCGCTTTCCTCGCATCTTCGAGCAATGAGCGTAGAATCGCCTCGCTCAACGCAAGCCCGGTCCAAGCCCTCCAGACCTCAGGGTCATCCGGCCCGAGGATGGCCCGACGCTCCCGAGGCAACAGCAGGAGCAAGCGTCCGTTACCAACAGCCCCGGCCAGGACGGCCCCCCCAACCCGACCCCGAATCTCGAACTGGAGCGGACCTGCCCTACAGACCCGCGCGCTTGCGTGAAGGCGGCGCGCTCGGCTATCGGCAGCCTTGTAGCGTCCTCGGAAAGCAATGTCCTCACACGCTGACGGGGGCTCGCCGACGACAGAACGCACGGGCCGACGCCCACACCCGGTCCCCGCCACCGAGTACGCGAGCAAAAGGAGCGGTAGCAGAACCCGAGCTCTCATGGCTGCTCCGCCATGGCTTCGAGGGTACGGATTTTCTCGGCGAGGCGCTCGTCTTCACCCCCGGCGAAGGCCTCGGCAGCCTGCCACTCGGCCAGCGCCCGTCCACGCTGCCCGAGCGCAGCGTAGACGTCGCCGAGATGCTCATGGATCTCCGCTAGCGACTCATCTGACGCGCGCAGCAACGCCTTGCGCAAAGGGGCTAGCCCATCCTCCGAACGCCCATTGAGGTGCAAGACCCAGCCGAGACTATCGAGGAAGGCCGACTCGTCGGGTCTCAGTGCAACAGCGCGCTCACACAAGGAAAGCGCGCGAGAAAGAGACTTGCCACGGGTCGCCAGCAGGTAACACAGGTCGTTGAGCGACGAAGCATCCTCCGGATTGGCCACGAGAACCCGCTCGTAGAGCCGCCGAGCTTGTTCGACGCGACGCGCACTGTAGTAGATCGCAGCGCTCGCGCGCAGCAGTCGGGTCTGGTCCGCTCGGCCGTAGCCGAAACGATCCAACAAAGCCGCCGCGGCCTCCTCGTGTCCCCAGGAAACGAGAGCCGTCCCGACGGACACGACAACCTCTGCTGCGGAGGGACGTTCCTTGACGAAGTTGCCGGCCACCTCGAGCGCAGCATCCAGCCCCCGCGTTTCTAGGCCATGAGCGACAAGCACGGCCAGCAGGTCCAGTTCTTCGGGACGCCGCGCGAAGCGCTCACGTAGGGCGTGCTCCCCCGCCTTTCCGCGGCCCAGGGCATCAAGCGCCTGCATACGCAGGCGCCACGCCATGGGATCGTCACCAAGCCGTTTTGCGAGCTCAAGAGCCTTGGCGGGCTCATCGGACAGTAAGTGATCGCGAGCTGCACGAGCGAGCAAAGCCGGAGCGAACGAGCGCCGTTCCTGATCACCGAGCCTGTCAACGAGCTCAACCAGCCTTCGCGCAGCGACGCCAGGCTGTCTGGCCTGCTCCGCCGCCCGCGCCCAGAGCAGATAGACATGAGGCGAACGATGGCTCGGCGAAAGCTCGGAGATCAAGGCGAGCGCTTCCGCCCCGCGACCCAGGCGGACGAGCACCCCCGCAAGTTCGATGCTCGTCAAATCATCGGCCGGGCGGATGCGCCGCGCAGCACGCAGGGGATCGAGCGCCCCATAGAAATCACCGAGCTCTGCGAGTACTTTGCCGAGGCGACGCGCAACATCCGCATCTTCGGGGCGGACGCGCC
>CAYSMT010000106.1:0-7758 GCA_964432135.1 uncultured Acidobacteriota bacterium | reverse complement strand
CACAAGACACCGACGACGATCCACACCAGAAAAGCCAGACCGGCCCGCCCCATCGTCGGGCTCGAGACGAGCCCATCGCCCGGATCCGCGCTCCAAAGCTCCGCGATCCAACCGAGAGCCATCACCGCAGTTCCCGCGAGCAACACCACCCATTTCGGATCCTCGTTAGGCGCGATAAAGGGCAGCAATCTGAGGGTGACCATTAGAGGAAAAACCAAGAGCACAACCGCCGGCCAAGTGAGGCGATCTCCCGCGAGACACGGGCCATCCCGTGGAAAATGGCCGCGGTATGAGTCCTCTGATCGGCGCGGCACGCGCGCTTCCTTTCAGCTCTCGCGCTGCCGGCCTGGGCGCAGCACCCTCAGGAGGCCAGAGATACCGCTGCGGAGCACCGCCGCGAGCGGCGCAACCTGGCGACCGAGTGCGAGCAGGCGCCCGATGGGACGCCACCGTGTGTCGAGCTCGCCGCGGAGGATGCGGCGTTCGAGATCGATCAGCTCGCGCTGATGCGCGATGCGCTCGAGCAATAGCGCCTTGCGCCCCCATGGGCGGCTCATTTCAACCTCGAACGTAGATAGTCGCGATCTTCCAGCAGCACGTCGCGACTCGCTTGAAAGGGTGCCTCGGAGCGACGGCGACGACGCTGAAACATCCACCAGGCGATGACGGCAAACAAGAAGTAGCCTCCCGCAAGCATGGAAGCGACGCCAAGGCGCTGCTCCCAAAAAGCTATCAAGACGAGAAGATTCAAACACAGGAAGGTCATCACGCTGAAGAACACGGCAAGTGCCGCCGCGACGACAATACCGACAAAATGCCGGCGTTCCTCGTCCAACTCGATCGCAAACAGTTCAAGGCGCAGATCGACCGCCTCGAGCAACGCGGCCCAGACGCGCATCGCGGCCGCGCCGAGCCCGACGTCACGCTCGTTCCGCACGGCCTTGCCCACCTCAGCGCCGCCGATAGAGGAACAAGCCCAGGACAAATCCCACTCCGGCGGCGATGCCGATGGCCGTCAGCGGATACGCACGGATCTCCTCTCGAGTCGAAAGAACACCTCCGTCGAAGTTTTGCTGGGCCCGATGAACGCCGCGTCGCGTCCGTTCCTCGAGGCGACCCAGGCGCTGGCTGATCTCTTCCGCCGCGCCGCTCAACTCGTCACGAAGCTGCCGCGCCTTTCGCAGGAACTCTGCTGCGTCTCGCCGATCACCATCACCCATGAGCGCCTCCCGCTCGCGCTCCAGCTCGAGAGACGAGCCGGATACGAGGAGGCCATTGTACCCCCTGCTGCCACGTCGGGGCAGCCCAAGGGTTCCCGCGCCCCCGCAGCCGATCGGCGACAGCGTGACCGGAAACCGGAAGACAGGCGCTCAGCGCCCCCGCGGGTGCTGGACGAGGCCTCAGGGGGAAGATAGATTGCTAGTGCCCCGAGCTGGTCGGTTCTTGGTTCTACCTGAGCTACCACCGGTGTTGCAACGCAGCAAGGGCGCATGAGGTAGTGGGCAACGAGATGACCGGCAAGACGACAGCACAGGCAGCTTCATGAAGGGAATCATCCTCGCCGGGGGTTCGGGCAGTCGCTTGCATCCGATGACCAAATGCGCGAGCAAGCAGCTCATGCCGATCTACGACAAGCCGATGATCTACTACCCGCTCTCGCTGTTGATGCTTGCCGGTATCCAAGAGATCCTGATCATCACGACTCCCGAGGATAACGCGGCCTTTCGCCGCCTGCTCGAGAACGGCTCGCGGCTGGGCTTGCAGATCTCCTATGCGCTTCAGCCTCGCCCCGAGGGGCTAGCCCAAGCCTTCGTCATCGGACGACACTTCGTCGGAGCCGAACGCGTCGCGCTCGCGCTCGGAGACAACGTCTTCTACGGTCATGGCCTTCCCCGGGTCCTTGCTACGGCCTGCTCTCGGAAGGAAGGGGCGACGATCTTTGCCTATCGTGTGAGTGACCCCGAGCGATATGGCGTCGTCACCTTCGATGAGCAAGGCCTGGCCACGGCCATAGAAGAAAAACCGACGTCGCCGCGTTCGCGCTACGCGGTGCCGGGGCTCTACTTCTACGACAACCGCGTCCTTGACATCGCAGCCTCCATCAAGCCCTCGGCTCGGGGCGAATTGGAGATCAGCGACGTCAACCGCTGCTACCTCGAGCTGGGAGCCTTACACGTCGAACGCCTCAGCCGTGGCATCGCCTGGCTCGACACAGGGACGCCACGCTCCTTGATGCAGGCCGCGAACTTCATCCAGGCGATCGAAGAGCGTCAAGGCCTGAAGGTCGCCTGTCCCGAGGAGATCGCGCTGGCCATGGGCTTCATCGGAAAAGAGGCGCTGCTCTGCATGGCGGATGCCCTCGGTCCCTGCGACTACTCAAGCTATCTGCGTCTCGTCGTCGACGAGGGGCCGCTTTCTCTGGCGTCGCGATGAGCTGTTTCGTCGTCACGGGTGGAGCCGGCTTCATCGGCTGCAACTTTGTTCGCGCAGCGCTAGCCCGCGGTGCGGAGCGAGTCGTGGTTTTCGACAAGCTGACCTACGCGGGGCACCTCGAAAACCTCGCTGAGCTCGACAGCGACGCCCGCTTCGTCTTCGTCCGCGGCGATATCGCCTCTCGGGAAGAGCTGCACCGCCTCTTCAACATCTACGAGCCTGACGTCGTCGTGAACTTCGCAGCAGAAAGCCATGTAGACCGTTCGATCGACGATCCCAGCGCCTTCGTACGCACAAATATCGTCGGCACACACGAGTTACTCGAGGCCGCTCGCGCGCTGCTCGCCCGGCTACCCCGTCGACGCGCCGAGGCCTTTCGTTTTCTCCACGTCTCGACCGACGAGGTCTACGGCAGTCTGGGCCCGGAGGGCTCGTTCTCTGAAGAGAGCCCCTATGCGCCCAATTCTCCCTACGCCGCCTCGAAAGCCGCCGCCGATCACCTCGTGCGGGCCTACCATGCGACCTACGCTCTGCCCACACTGTTGACCAATTGCTCGAACAACTACGGTCCCTTCCAGTTTCCCGAGAAGCTGATTCCCCTGATGACCCTCAACGCGGTCGAGGGGCGGGAGCTTCCGATCTACGGCGATGGTGCCCAGGTCCGGGATTGGCTGCAGGTCAAAGATCACTGCGAGGGCCTGTTGCTCGCTCTTGAGCGGGGGCGACCGGGCCGACGCTACAACCTTGGTGGCCACGGCGAGATGAGCAACCTCGAGCTCGTCGACAGGCTCTGCGAGACGCTCGAAGAGCTCATGCCGGCGAAGGCGAATCGCTCGCTCCAGAAGCACGGCGTGCGCAGCTACCACGCATTGCGACGCTTCGTCACCGATCGCCCGGCACACGATCGCCGCTATGCCATTGACGCGACGCGCGCGCGCGAAGAACTCGGCTGGTCTCCACGACACACCCTTGTTGAAGGCCTGCGTGCGACCGTGCGGTGGTATCTCGAACACCGCGACTGGTGTCGGGCGGTGCAACCACGTGGCGATGAACGTGATCGCCTCGGTGTCGGCGCAGGCGAGGAGTAAACACAGCCCACCCGGCTCTCCTCCGACGGCGCAACGCAGGGGCAACGCGCTTCTGCCGGTTCAGGCGCGTACCGCTCAAGCTCTTGACGAGGGGTGGTTCGGCCTCAAGACAGCATCTTCTCGCGCCACTGAGCCCGCGCGAAGGTCAGCGCCACTAAGGCCGCCGTGACGAGCGCGAAGCCAACGCGTTGCTTGATCGTCAGCGCGAATAGCTCTTCCGCAGCATTGGGATTTTGGGCGAGAGGATTCCAAAAGGGCGAGAAGGGCGTCATCTGCGCCAAGAAACCGAGGATCACGAACGCAACGACAGCGAGCGCTCCTGTGATCACACTACGGAAGAAGGTCGACAAGGCCATCGCCAGTACGAGATAGAACAATGCGAGCTGGAGCGCTCCATAGAGAGAACTCAGAGACACGTCGCAGAGAAAGATCTGAACGAACACCGCAAGCAGGAGCTCACTGACGAGCAGAATCGCGATGGCCGCAAACAGCTTGGGAACCCAGATCCTGTGGGGACCGCCCGGCACGGTATAGGCGATCTCCAAGGTGCGCTGCTCGCACTCGCTCGCGATGATCCGCACGCCAAGAAAGCAGGCCAACACAACGAGAGGCAAACCGACGAGATTCCCGAGTACACTGGAAGGATCCTTCGTGGAGGAACCCTCCTGCACGAGCATCCACACCGCCAAAAAGAGTGGCCAGGAAAGACTGAGTAGGGGCCAAACAGCGTAACGCCGCGTCGCGATCAAGCGCGCCGAAGGCGGCATGGCGCTGAGCGTTTCCCGGATGCGACTCATCGTATAGCCTCCGCACGGCCATGACCGACGAGCACGAAATAGCCGTCCTCGAGAGTCGGGTCGACAGGGACGGCCTCGGGGTTAGGTCGCTCATCGGCCAGGATCCTCAGTCGAGTCCCGCCCTCGGCATCAGGCAGCTCGTCTGTCACGAGGGCGCCCTCACCGAGCTTAGCTGGTGCCCCCAAAGGCAGCCTGAGCTGCCAGCTTCGACCTGCCGCATGTTCGGCTAGGCGCGCTGGCGCACCATCGTAAACGACACGGCCATGGGCCATGACGAGAACGCGCTCGCAGGCCACTGCGACATCCTCGACGACATGGGTTGAAAACAACACGATACGACCCTCCGCGAGGCGTGAGAGCAGGTTGCGAAAACGAATGCGCTCCCTGGGATCGAGACCCACGGTTGGTTCATCTACGATGATCACCGGGGGTAAGCGCAGCAGCGTACGGGCGATGGCGACCCGCTGCCTCATGCCTCCGGAGTAGCTTCCGATGCGTTCGTCGGCGCGTTCCGTAAGCCCCACTTCCGCAAGAAGTTGCTCGACGCGAGCACGACGCTCGGTTGAAGTGCCGATCTCATACAACAAGGCGAAATAGTCGAGATACTCCCGGGCCGTCATGACATCGGGAAGCCCGAAATCTTGAGGCAGGTAGCCGACCCAGCGCGCGAGCTGCTTTCGAATGCGGGTGATGGGAACCCCCCCGATCAGAACGCGTCCCCGCGTGGGGTCGAGAATTCCGGCGAGCAACCGCAGCAGCGTCGTCTTGCCAGCGCCGTTCGGACCCAGCAGACCCACCATGCCTCGTTCCGCGCGCAGCGTGACGGCCACGACGGCCGCCACCTCGTCCCGCGGAAGGTCGAGGCCGAAGACCTGGCGCGCAAACCGCCTAAAAAGGCTGCGCGGATGGCGCAGCCATCCGCGGGCGATCGTCTCGCTGATCTCGCCGCGCGCGATGCGTTGCGCCATGCTCCGACCAAGCTGAACGAAAGCAATGATGATCGCGAGCAGCGCGAGGCCAACGAGCTGGATATAGCGCGTTCCCGCGACGCGACCCTCGAGCCACGGCAAGAGCGCAATATAGCTACAGCCCACCCAGGGGGCCATGAGCGCGAACCCTCCTTCGACGCCTCCCGGATCAACACGTCCTGTGGCATCCGTCTTGCCACGTGCGCGACGCGCTTCGGTCGCCAGAGCGGCGACGAAGGCTGCCGCCACGAAGACCAGAACAAGATGCCAGAAACCCGACTGGACCGAGCCGATCAGATACAGAGCTGCACAGCTTAGCAAGACGAGCGGGACGAGACGCGCAATAGCCTGGGATCGATCAAAGGGTTGGCCACCACGCTTGAGCACACGGCGCGCGTAAACGTCCTGACAGCGCAGAGCCTCGCCAATCGGCCCGGGCTTGCCGTAGGTCTTGTGCAGGAAACGCAGCTCGATAGGGGGTGGTCCGCCATCATGGGTCTTGGGCTCGGGAGGCTTCTCCCTGCGCCACAGGATCAGGATCACGGCGAGCCAGAACGCGCCGATGAGCAAGGTCGTTATGAACTGCCAGGTCAACGAGGTGATCCACTCTGCCCAGATCGGCGGCGCGGCACACAAGGCCGTTGCGCCAGACCAGACGATGACCACCCACGGGCCGAGACGACCGAAGAGGCCATCCAAGCGCTGAAGCAAGACAAAAGCCACCGGGATGACGAGCAATGTCAGGAGGGTTGAAACGACGAGTCCCCCCATGACGACGATCGCAAAAGGTGGCCAGATCTCATCCTGAGAACCCGTGGCCAAGGCAAGCGGCCACAGCCCGGCAACCGTCGTCATGGTCGTCATCAACACCGGCCGGCTGCGCTCGCGCACGGCGGCGAGCGCAGCCCCGCCGGCCCCGTATGCGCCGCCACGAAGACGCTGCTGCATGCGGTCGACGAGGAGGATGGCCGGGTTAACCGTCAGGCCGAGCAGCGCGAGGGCACCCACAACAACCATGAAATCAGGTGGAGTTCCCGTCAGCACGAGGGTCCAGGTCGCTCCGATCAGCATCAAAGGGAGTGCCGCGAGAACGAGGAGTGGCAAAACAAGCGACTCGAAGGTTATCGCGAGCACGGCCGTGAGAAGCAGCACAACCGGAATGACAATCTTTCTGAACCAGTTCGTCGAAGCATCTACAGGGGGAGTTTCAATCGTGTAGCCATGGGGGCGATGTACGGCCTGGATCGCCGCACGAATGCGCCGCATCAGTGCCTCGCGTCGCGGCCCGGTCTGGGGAGCTTCTGCCGAAAGCTGATAGAAGACGGTCAGCTCACGCCGCCCATCATGATGCGTGATCGGCACCTGAGGCGGCATCTCGTGCAGCTTCGCGAGCACCGAAAGGGGCAGGACGCCTGCGCGCGTTGCCACGCGCAGCTTGCTCAGTGCCTGGCGACCGGAAGGCCCCTTCTCACGGTAGACCGTCAGAGGAATCTCGCGCCCATCGCGCAGCGTCAGACCGGTGCGCATCGCGATACCTTCGCGGCGCAGCACGCTCAAGGCGGGAAAGATTTCGTCGGCCTGCAGGCCGAGTGACTCCAGCATGCGCGTGTTCGCGCTGACCTGCAGCTCCCGCAGGCTGCTCCTTCCCGGAATCCACGCCCGCTCGATCTCGGATAGCGAGCTCAGCTGAACCCTAAGATCCCACGCGAGACGCCTAAGCTCCTTGGCATCCGGTCCGGAAATGACGACACGCGCCGCCACCTGACCGAGCAGGCTGCGCATCGCATCGTCTCCGTTCCCTCCTCCCGAGCGCCCCTCGCCGGGCCGGTTGATTTCGACACCCGGCAGCTCCCGTTCCGCGAGGCTTCGCGCGAAACGACGCACCCGGGCGGCATCCCATCCCACAGGCCGATGCATTTTTTCAACGAGCTTGATCGCCAGCGAAGCGCTCTCCTCCTGAACGGCGCTGGTGACGCGTTCGACAACCTTGAGACGAAGCAGGGCCTGCTCGAGACCTCCCACCAGCGCCGCGCCCTTCTCGAGCGAAACGCCCGCGGGCAGCTCGACCTCGAGCTGAATCTCTTCGGCCTGCCGCGCCTCGACAGCGCCGACGCTTGCGCCGAGCCAGATCGTTGTCACGACGGCCGTAACCAGGACGCCAACAAAGACTCCCGCAAGCCAGTTGCCCGGCCGGCGCAAAGCGAGTGTTATCAACCCGCCAAAGAGCTCTCGGCCTCGATGGGGTGGAAGCAACCCGCCGCGCTCTTCCCTCCGGCGACGAATGCGTGCGATGCGCGCTTGCGCAGCGGGCGCGGCAAGATGCCTTGCGAGCAGCGGTACGAGACCGAGCGCAACGAGCAACGAGCCAACGAGCGGCAGCAAATAGGCGGCTGCGAGGACGGCGAGAATCGCCCGCATCGCGCTGTCCGGAAGATCGATCAGCAAGAGCGGCAAGAAGACGATGGCATTGGT
>CAYSMT010000105.1:0-7789 GCA_964432135.1 uncultured Acidobacteriota bacterium | reverse complement strand
ACGACCGATACCTTTATCAGTGCGAGGACAAGGGGCATGGTGTCAAAATCCACGCCTCCTCCTCAGAGCTTCCAGCCGGAAGCGAGCATCTTGGCCGCGGCCCCTGTAGCCCGAACAGCTTGGCTCGCCGCATCGCAGCCCGCCATGTCCTGGCCGCTCGATGCTGGCAGGGTTGCGAAGTCGATCTCCGCGAACTCGGGAATCTCCGCGCGCAGCGCCTCGGCCAGTGCGGCGGAGGTGGGCGCCTTCTCGGCTGTCATGGCTTGGAAGAGATCCGCAAGGATCATCGTCACTGGACGAGCCGAGGACTGGGGCAGAACGGCACGCGCCAGGTGCTGGACGCGTCCCGCAAAGTTGACCACGCTGCCGGCGCTCTCGCCCCAGGCGGCGGCGGGCAAGAGCACTCCGGCGGCCTCCGCTAATGGCGATGTGTAGGCGTCGATCACGATCGTCGCGCCGACCTTCACCAAGGCCTCGGAAGAGAGGACAGAAGGCTCATCGCCCACAGGGCCCGCAAGTCCCGGGCCGAGCGCCAACAGAAGCTCGACCTCACCACCGAGCAATGCCGCCTCGAGTTCACGGGGCTCGCGAGCCCCGCCGCAAAGCGCCGAGAGTACGAGCTCGGCCCCCCGGCGGTTCGCCGATTTGTCGCGACGAATGAGCAGATCGTCGTCCTCGCCCGTCTCGTGTGCGGCGAGATGCACCGGCGCGCCCTCAAGCGGCCCTGCGGCTAGCTTGGCCAGGAGGAAGAACTCTTCGAGGGTCGCTCGAGGGCTTGCGAGCACGCGCACCCGGCCACCGCGAGCGGCACTACTCAAAAGCCCGGCTGCACTCTCGATCGCCGCCGCCCAGCCAGGAGCCTTCCCGGCTCCCGCGTGGGCCAGCGAGAGCCGTTCTTCAACCTTGGCGCGCATCCTCCGGGCCCAGAGGCGGCCCTCGTCGCAGATCCACCAGCGATTGACCGCATGATTGACACGAGGCGTGATGCGGTAGATCTCGTTGCGCAATACGCCGAGATTCACCGAGCAACCACGCGCGCAGCCACCGCAGACCGAGGGGACATCGGTCAGAAACCAGACCCGAGAGCGGAAACGAAACTCCTTGAGGGTCAGGGCACCGACCGGGCATATGTCAACGACATTGCCCGAATAGGGATTGTCGAGGGGATGGCCTGGAAAGGTGCCGATCTCGGAGCGCACGCCCCGCAAGAAAAGACCCAACTCACCGGTGCCGGGCAGCTCCTCGCAGAAACGAATACAGCGCGTGCACTTGATGCAACGCTCCCAGTCGTAAAGCACATGAGGCCCGAGCTCCCGCCGTTTGGGACCGTGCTCTTTCTCCTCCTCGAAACGAGCCGTGCTCTTACCATGCCGGTAGGAGTACTCCTGGAGTGTGCACTCGCCGGCTTGGTCGCAGATCGGGCAGTCGAGCGGGTGATTAGCAAGTAGGAACTCCATGACCCCCTTGCGCGCCTCGAGGATCGTTTCCGATTCCGTGCGAACGACCATTCCGTCGCTGACGACGGTATTGCAGGCGATCGCTGGCTTGGGAAACTTCTCGACCTCGACCAAGCAGATGCGGCAGTTACCCGCCACGGAGAGCCCGTCGTGGTAGCAGAAGTGGGGAATGTCGATCCCGTGAGCGTGAGCCGCTTGCATGACAGTCGTCCCGTCAGGAACCGTCAGCTCACGTCCGTTGATCGTGATCGTCGGCATAGATCAATCCACTCCGCTCACTCGGCCGAAATCATGGAACGGCCGTGTTGGATGTAGTACTCGAACTCGTCTCGAAACTTCGAGATAAAAGAACGCACTGGCATGGCGGCCGCGTCGGCGAGCGGACAGATCGTCGTACCTTGCATCCGTCCTGCTAGGCTATCGAGCATCTCGAGATCCGCCGCGTGCCCCTCGCCTCGCCGAATACGCTTGATGATCTTCTCGAGCCAACCGGTTCCCTCGCGGCAGGGCGTACACTGTCCGCAAGACTCGTGCGCATAGAAATGGCTGATGCGCTCAAGCACCTTGACCATGTCTGTCGTCTCATCCATCACCATCACCGCCGCCGAACCGAGCATCGAGCCACGCTCCGCGACGGCGTCGAAGTCGAGCGGCAAATCCTCGCATTCCTCAGCGCGCAACACCGGAACCGAGGATCCGCCAGGAATAACAGCCTTGAGCTTTCTATCGGCTCGCAGCAGACCCCCAGCATGCTCGTTGATCAACTCCATCAGCGGCACACTCATCGGCAACTCATAGACACCCGGCTTTTTGACGTGACCGGAAATGCAGTAGAGCTTGGGGCCTGAGTTGCGCTCATTGCGACCAATCGCTGCAAAAGCCTCGGGGCCCCGCTCGACGATGAACGGTAAGCAGGAGAGGGTCTCCACGTTGTTGATCGTCGTCGGGCAGCCGTAGATCCCGGCCTGTGCAGGGAAGGGGGGCTTAAGCCTGGGGTTGCCTCGCCCACCTTCAAGCGAGTCCATCAAGGCGGTCTCTTCGCCGCAGATATAGGCTGCGGCGCCGCGGTGAACGATGAGATCACAGTCCCAACCCGTCCCGAGGATATTCTTGCCCACCAACCCCGCCGCCCGGGCTTCCTCAACGGCATCGAAGAGAATTTGCGCACCGAGCGCATACTCGCCGCGAATGTAGATGAATGCGCAAGAGCAGCGCATCGCGAAAGAGGAGATCATCATCCCCTCGATCAGCAGGTGGGGATTCTTCTCCAAGATGACGCGATCCTTGAAGGTGCCCGGCTCGGACTCGTCGGCGTTGCAGATCAAGTAGTTCGGTCGTGCCGGGCTCGGCTCTTTGGGCATGAAGGACATCTTGACGCCGCAGGGGAACCCGGCACCTCCGCGACCCCGCAGGCCCGAGGCCTTGATGGTGTCGATGAGCGCACCGCGCCCCATCCCAACGGCCTTCTCCAGCGCCTTGTACACACCGTGAGCCCGAGCAACCTCAAGGGTGTGCGAGCCCAGCACTTCCACGAACTTGGTGAGGATCTTCTCCATCACGGGTCCTCTATTCCACGTTCACACGGCGCGGGCCGGGGCCCGGCTCGGGGCGCTCACCACGCGCGAGAGCATCGAGCAGCGCATCGACGCGCTCGATGTCCAGATCTTCGTAGTAGTCATCGTTAACCTGCATCATGGGCGCCGTCCCGCAGGAACCGAGGCATTCGACGGTGACGAGGGTGAAGGTCCCGTCCGGCGTTGTCTCTCCCTCCTCGATGCCGAGGCGTTGTTTGATGTGATCGAGCAGCCGGTCGCAGCCACGTAGCATGCAGGAGACCGTCGTACAGAGCTGCAGGAGGTACTTCCCCGTCGCGCCCGTGCGATACATCGTGTAGAAGGTTGTCACCCCATGGACGTAGGCCGGCTTGAGCCCCAGCCGATCGGCAATCCACAGCTCGGCCTCCGGCGTCAGATAGCCATGGGCCTCCTGAGCGAGATGCAGGACCGGCATCAGCGCCCCCCGCGGCTGGGGGTAGCGCGCCACGATCCGCTGAACTTCCGCTTCGAACTTTTCCCCGTACACGCTTTGCCGCTCCTCTTCGCGCTAGCGGTCGACTTCGCCCATCACCGGGTCGAGAGATCCGACGATAGCGACGACATCGGCGATCATGCTGCCGACGGCAATCTTCTCGATGACTTGGAGGTTTACGAACGCGCCCGTGCGGATGCGGCAGCGATACGCCGACGGTCCCCCGTCGCTGACGATGTAGAAGCCGATCTCGCCCTTCGCTCCCTCGATACCATGGTAGACCTCGCCCTCCGGCGGATGGATGCCCTCGGTGAGAATGATGAAGTGGTGAATCAGCTCCTCCATCGAGCTGAGGACCTTATGCTTCGGAGGTAGGACGACCTTCGGGGCGTCTGCGTTCAAGGCGCCGTCCGGAATATGGTCGAGCACCTGCCGGACGATCCGCACGGACTGGCGCATCTCCTCGATGCGTACGAGATAGCGGTCGTAAGTATCGCCCACCGTGCCAACCGGGATCTCGAAGTCGTAGTCGGCATAGCTGAGATAGGGCTGCGCCTTGCGCAGGTCCCATTCGACCCCGGAGCCGCGCAGCACGGGACCGGAACAACCCATCGCGACGGCATCCTCAGCGGAGAGAATACCCACCTCCTGGGTGCGCCCGATCCAGATACGGTTGCGCGTAAGGAGACGCTCACACTCGTCGATGACAGGAATGAGCTCTCCGAGGAAGTCCGCGACCTTGGCCAACCATTCGGGGCTTGCATCCCGCGCCATGCCACCGATACGCACCGTCGTCGTTGTCAGTCGGGCCCCAGTCAGCTCCTCGAAAAGATCGTAGAGGATCTCGCGCTGCTGGTAAGCGTAGAAAAAGACCGTCATCGCTCCGAGGTCGAGCGCATGAGTCGCCAGCCAAAGCATGTGAGCCGAGATACGCGAGAGCTCGCAGAGCAATACCCGCAGGTCTTTGCAACGCGGTGGAAGCTCAATGCCAAGCAACTTCTCGACCGCCAGGGCATATCCCACGTTGTTCGAGATCGGCGCCAGGTAGTCCATGCGATCGGTCCAGGCAGTGAACTGCTGCCAGGTCTTGTTCTCGGCGATCTTCTCGAAGCCCCGGTGCAGGTAGCCAAGGTCGGCCTGACAGGAGCGAACGATCTCGCCGTCGAGTTCGAGCACAAGGCGCAGCACGCCGTGGGTAGCGGGATGCGACGGCCCCATGTTGAGCGTGACGATCTCGCCGTCTTGTCTGCCGGAGTTGTGCTGGAGCGCTTCGCTCATCCTATTGTTCCCGTTCCCTGCGCCGCAGCGCGTGTGAACTCATGCCACCCATCAGAACCGTTGACCTCTCGCGTCAGCACTTGAGCGGGAACGCCTTGCGCAGGGGCCAGCCCTCGAAGTCGTCCGGCATGAGGATGCGACGCGGATCGGGGTGCCCTTCGAAGCTCACGCCGAACATGTCGAAGCATTCGCGTTCAAGCCAGTTCGCCGTCGGCCAGATCGACACAACGGAGGGCGCGACGGGCTCCTCGCCGAGCCGCGTTTTGATTCTCAATCTCTTGTTGCGGGAGAGCGAGTAGAGCAGATGCACCAACTCGAAGGGTTGGGGCCGGTTCGGCCAGTGCACGACCGTCACATCGGTCAGAAAGTCGAATGCGCACTCCGGATCGTCACGCAGAAAGGCAAGCACATCGAGCAGCGAGCTGACCGGGACAACGATCGTTTGCTCGCCCCGAAACGACTGGACCTCGAAGGTGGTTTCCGCGAAGGCCTCTCGTAGACGGGGTAGCGCTTCATCCTGGTCCCAGAGACGCGCGAAAGCGACCTCCGCTCCAAAATCATGCATGTCAACGATCCCACTCGAACGCACCGCGACCCCAAACGTACGCGAAAGCGACGATGAGGATCGCGATGAAAACCATCATTTCGAAGAAGACGAAGCCCCCGGAGCCACCAGCCACCTGCTCCTTGAGCTCGACGGCCCAGGGAAAGAGAAACACGGCCTCGATGTCGAAGACAAGGAAGAGCATCGCGACGAGGTAGAACTTCGCAGAGAATCGCCCGCGGGCCGAGGTGAAGGGCTTCTTGCCGCATTCGTAGGGGGTCAGATCGGTAACCCGCCGCCGTCGCGCGGGGCCTACGAAATGAGAGAGCAGGATGATGCCCGCAGGCGTCGCGACCGACACCAAGAGCAGCACGAGGAGCGAGGAAGTCGTCTGATCCACAGGCGCGCCTCCGGAGGTTCGGCGGAACTCAAACCTGCCGACGCCAGCTCGAAGAGATCGTGGAAAGGAACATCCGAGAGACCGGATGCTAGCAACGGCTTATCAGGGTGTCAATCTTAGCTGAAACTAGCTGGTAAGACGCTGTATTCCACGCAACAGATTCGGGAGCGAGTGTCGTTAGCTTACCTGATTATACGCTTAATTTTCGCCACCTTCTGCGAACACATCGAGACGCTCACGGCCGACCAACTCGATCGGATTTGGAGCCCGGCGATGCCAGCTACCCTCTGGGCCCATCCGGCGGCCTGCCCCAAAAAAGTGCCCCGGCCAAATGGCCGGGGCTGATTTCCGTGAGAGGGGCGCAACGATCAGTCGTTACCGCCCCCTCCGGTGCCGGTGGCGCTTTCGTAGGCCTTTCTTTTCTCAGCCTCCTCCCTCGCCAGTCGCGCGGCCTCCTCCTGCTCCCTCTTGACTCGCTCGGCATCCGCCTCGACGGCCTTGTTGTGGTCCCGAGCCTTCTTGCCCTCCCGCGCCGTCTGAAGCAAGTCGGCCAAGTAGGTCGTGCTCTTCAAACGCGTCGCCTTCTCCGCTACCGCGATGGCGTTCTCCCAGTCGTGAAGCTTGTTGTAGGCCAGAGCCTGCTGACCGAGGGCCATCGCACTGTTCGGGTTGCACGAAGCGGCCTTCTTCGCCCAGTTGAGCACCTCATTCCACTCCTCGAGCTCGGTCTGGGCCGTCGCGATGTTGATCATCGCGTTGCAGTTCTTCGGCTCGACCTTGAGCACGGTCCGGAACTCGGCGATGGCCTGTGAATACTTCTTGGTGCCAAGCAACGCGGCCCCGTAGAGCTTGTGGGCTTTGACCTTGTCTTTGGCGATCTTCAAGAGCTTAGCGGCCTGGGGCTCCGCGTCACGATAGAAGCTCAGCTTCTTCGCCTTGTTCGGTGTACGCAAGGCCGTATCAATCGCGTAGCTTACGAAACGACCGAGGGTGCGCTCGTCATTGGCCTTGAGTGCCATCGCCTGGGTCGTGGCCTTCTTCAAACAAGCGTAGTCACGCGTACCCTGGCAGGCCCTGGCGAGACCGGCGGCAACCTGATGGTCCTGGGCTGGATGTGCCAGCTTGAGATCCTGCACAGCCCGGTCGTAGTCCTTGACCTGCAAGAGCGCAAGACCACGCAGCTTGTGTAGATGCAGCTTCTGCTTGTTCTTGCTGGCCAGCGACTCGGCTTGGTCGAGCACGACGATGACCTCGTCATACTTCTTTAGGGTCATGATCGTCTTGGCGAGGTTGGCGTGGTAGTCGTACTTGGTGGGATCGAGCTCGATGGCTTTGCGAAAGTTTGGCTCGGCATCGCGATACTTCTTGAGCTTGAGATAGCAGTTACCCAGCATGAAGTAGCCAAAGGCATACTCGGGCGCATTGGCCACGACAGCCTCCCACTCGGCCGCAGACTCGACGTACTTGCCCTGCTTGAAGTAGGAGAGCCCGGCATCGTAGTCCGCGATGGCGGGCGCGATGGCCAGGGCCGACAAGGTCAGCGCGACGAGGCCGATGCGGGTTATCGTCAGTCGTTGCTTTCTCATGGAAGATCCTCCGAGGCTACTGTCCCGCCTGGGCGGCGGGGCTCATCCCCGAGCACGTTAAAGCGCACCCTTACACAATATAGTGTGCCCCGAATCCAGAGGCTTCGCATCTTGAGCCATCCTCGCTGCGGAGCCCGCGCAGCGAGGAGCACCCAGGGACGAAAACGCGATTATTGACATGCCAAAAAGCTGAGGATCCGCGCATGACGCGCGGATCCCTTATCTTGACCCAAGGTCAGCCTTCGAGCGTAAAGTCGACGACCACCGTGATAAAGACGTCCACGGGCCGCCCATTCTGCATCGCCGGGCGGTAGCGCCACTGCTCCACGGCGGCAAGGGCGGCCTCCGCAAAGCCCAGATTCGCGGCGGGCTCTTTGAAGACATTCATGTCGCCAATGGTCCCGTCTTTGCGAACCACGACCTGCAGGATGACCTTGCCCTCGATGCGCGCGCGGCGCGCCAGCTCAGGGTAGTCCGGCTCGACCCGCGTCTCGCG
>CAYSMT010000104.1:0-7807 GCA_964432135.1 uncultured Acidobacteriota bacterium | reverse complement strand
TCCCGCTTCCCGTTGCTGAGGATGCCTCGCGCATCCGCTCCCTTGCCGAGGTCGAGCGTGCGCACATCGAGCTGGCGATGGATCACTGCGCGGGCAACAAGCTTCATGCGGCACGAGTCCTCGGCATCCCCCGGGCCACTCTCTACCGCAAGCTCGAGCGCTACGGCCTCGACCGCTGGTCGGCGGGCGAGAGCCGGCCGGCTCTGTTTTCGCCGCGACCTTCTGGGCTTACCGGCCCCGCGCGCGGCAAACCGGCCGGCTGAGGCCTCTCAAGACCCGTTTGCAGGATCCTCTCTTTTCACGGCGAGAGTGCGCCCGCGTATTTTGCCGAGCTGTGACAGGGTGGTGTGCGGGAAGGTGTCCGTATATGGACACACGCCTTTGGGACCATCCTGCTGTTTTTCGGGGACTTAGCTGAATGGCCTTTCAGACTGTCAATATTTGACAGTCTGCGGTCGGGCGAATCGTCTCGAATCGGACACTTTTTCTCCGATCCCCCTCCGATGGCGGGAATCGTCTGCGGATCATTACCGCGCCAAGCACCCGAAAGTTCTGGACTTTCCCGCCGATGAGTAGAGCAGACCCGGCGGGCGAGCTATTTGGCACGCCAGTTGCTCTTTGAGGGAGCGCCTGAACAGGGGCAACGGAAACAGGAAGAGAAGATGAAAGAAGAAGCCCAGTACTCGAGCCGAACGATAACGAGAAGCGATCGTGGCGTGCGCCAGCTCAGACCGGTCGATGGATTCGTTGTCGGCGGAGACGCCGTATGGGACTCGGGCCAGAACCTCTGGTTGCTCTTGTCCCGCCCGGGAGAGCGACTGATCGACTTCTTCCTCGAGGACGATGACTTCGATGCTTCGTGTGATCCGATCCCTTGTGCCTGCGCCGGCCTTCTCCCGGATGGGTCGGTGATGATCGGAGAGGTGGACTGGGAGATGGATCGCTTCCTGTCCGAGATGCTCGACGAGCAGGAGACGACAGCGGGTCGTCAGGTAGCTTCGGATAGGGAGCAGGGGGTATGAAGACGATGTATGCCACGGCAATCATGACTTGGCCTGAAGAGACCGCGTCCACGCAGCCGCTCGACGAGCGCTGCCAGTCCACCTGTCGCAGCGAGCTCGAGCAGCTCGAAAGCGGCGTGTCGGCCCAGGTGCTCCTGGCGGCCGTAGATGAAATGGCCGAGCCAGTGAAGATTCAATACCGTGGACGCACGATTTTTGCGCGTCCCCTCGATACGCGGCGCTTCGTCAGAGAAATGGCCGCCTTCGTCTCCTTTAATTGACGCGGATTGCGACGGCGGGGTAGCGCGAGATGTCCGTCATTTTTCGGGAGAAGATCGACAAGGCTTTTCTTCTCAGGGCACTCCCCGAACTCGTCGCGCAGCTTGCTCACGATCTCAACAACCATCTGGCGACCGTGCTCGGCAAGTCGGAGCTCGCGCTGATCCTCGACGATCCTGGACGTTATCAGCCCGCGCTCAGCGAGATCCTCGATGCGGGCGGTTCGGCGCGTTGTCTCGTGGCGGATCTACAACGCGTTCTCTCCTGGGGGAGAAACGCCTCCGAGCCTGTGCTTTTCGCAGAGGTTCTAGCCCTCGCGACCCGGCTCACCTTGCGGCGCTGCGAGCGCGTTGGCATTGCGATCGCGACCCGGCCCGATCCGGCAGCTTCGGGCATGGTCGACGACCCGGCGGTACTCGCACTCTTGTGCTGGACGTTGCTTCGCGCCGCTCTCGATGAACCGCCTCGAGGAGAGGAAGCATGGACCCTCTCCGGTTCCGCCTCCTCCGGGCGCATCAGCATCGTCCTCCAGTGCCCTGGCATCGATTGGGCGCCGGCTCGCTCGTGGTTCGCCGCCCGGGCCGTGGTGAGTGCGGATGCTCCGTCAGCCCATCTCGAACGTCTCGCGGAGGGGGTCGACGAACTCGCCGGGAGCATCGGCTTCATTGCGGGAGAGGCTCGTCTCGAGTATCCCGCTTCGCGATGAGCGCCTCATAGTCTCAACGATGGCCCGTAGGGTCGCGGAGCCCGGCGTGGTTCAGCCGCGGCTGCGCCGCGCATGTCTGAGGGCGACCAGCGTGAAGACGAGGATCATGAAGACGGTGCCAGCGATCGCCGGACGCAGCAACGCCTCGCCGTTTTCTGTGGCGGGAAGGGGAAGTAGGCCAGCTAAGCACAGGTTGATCACCGCATGCGAAGCCACGACCACGTAGAGATTGTGCGCGACTTCGAGCAGTGCGCCGAGAGCCGCCGAGATCACGAAAACAAAAAGCAGGGCGTGCAAGTTGTTTTCCAGGGTCGCTGCCGGGTCGTAGTGCTCGAGAGAGAAGCCGGTTGAGACGGCGAGGATCGCGCTCAGGCGAGCGATGCGTCCTTCTCCAAGCCCTGCTTCCGCGAGCAAGCGGATGAGGGCTGTCTGCAGCAGACCACGGTAGAAGAGCTCCTCCGAGGCGGCCCGCGTCATTTGGGCGATGGCCGCGGTGAGAAGGGTCGGAGCCGGGGCGTGGAGCACGATCCAGTTTCTGGAATGTGCGACGAGGGCGATGCTGGTCAGGAGCAGGGCCATGCCGATCATTGAGACCGCAGTCAGCCACGTCGCTTGGGCGAGGCGCCGGCGCGTCACGAGACGTACGATGCGGTGCCAGGACTGTCGCAGCACCCAGGACAGGCCGAGCGCTGTGCCCAGGAGAGTCAGGCCCGTCCACAAGCGGTAGGTCGCGTCAGCGAGCAGGGGGTCTTTCACCGCGATGTCGATCCAATCGTAGGCGCGATCGAGCAGGTCGACCGAGAACCACTTTTCACCCAGGAGGAGGACCAGCAGCGGGATGGCGAGCGCCGGTGTCAGGCCGCCACGTCCCTCGGGGGGCGGGAAGAGGTCGCGTCGTTCGCTCCGCTCGACGAGGTGCATCGCGAGAAAGGCCAGGAAGGCGATGCCGAGCAACGAGCCGAACGCGCCAGGGAAGAGGCGCGGGGTTTGATCGTGGAAGCTGCGCAAAAGGCCGACGCTGGCTGTCGTCCCAACGACGAGCATGATGTAGACCGCCTGCACGACCTTTCCGCGCACCTCACGCGGCGCGCGTTCCTCATGCTTAGGTCTCGCGAGGCGTTGGAACACGCCACGAATCTCGCTCTCATGGTGGGAGAGCGCAAGGCACGATACGGCAGCCGTGTGCTGAGGTGAAGGGTGGCGGAAGCGTGTGGGAATCGAACCCACCCCCCGACGGCGCGACCGCCGGGGCGACTGGTTTTGAAGACCAGGAGGGACACCAGTCCCCATGCGCTTCCAAGCGACACATCCACACCATTGTTCTCGCGTTCGCTTGAGCAATTATACTCGCGCCGGCCCTGGAAGCTTGCCCGACATGGCGACATTCGCTTGGGGAAGAGAGATCACGCTGCGGGCCATCTTCCACCATGAAGGTGGCGGACACCTTGGCGCGCTTGCGGTCGTAGCTTTCATGGTCTCGACATAACGCGGAAGAACAGAGCAAAGCGCTATACTCGATGGCTACCGGCGTCGGCCCATGCCTTCAAGGCGCTTGTGCCGATCGGATCGTAGCGGGCGAGAGGGAGGAGTTCGTGGGAGATCGATCGTTCTCGTTATGGTGGTTCTGTGCCGTCCTCATGGCGGTGTCCTTCGTCACGGCCCAGGAGAAGGACGGGATGGATCGCTCGGTCGTGCGCATTCTCAACAATGCCCAGCGTGGTGACTGGTACGCGCCCTGGAACGCGACCGGTGCGCTCAGGTCCTCCGGCAGCGGCTTTGTCGTCGAGGGCGGCTTCGTCATGACCAATGCCCACGTCGTCAGTGACTCGCGGATGTTGCTGCTCTTCCTCGAGGGCGACCCCGATCCGCACGAGGGGCGCGTCTTTGTGGTCGGTCACGATTGCGACCTGGCCCTCGTCAAGCCGATCGAGGAGGGCTTGCTTGATGACCTACCCGCTGTTCGTTTCGGTGGCCTGCCGCATCTACGTTCCGTCGTGGAAACCTGGGGTTATCCGGCGGGAGGAGAAAGGATCTCCTCGACTCGAGGTGTCGTCTCGCGTATCGAGATGAACGGTTACTCGCACTCGGCGGTGGATGCGCACCTGACGGTGCAGACTGATGCGGCGATCAATCCCGGCAACAGCGGAGGACCGGTGACTCAGCAGGGCCGCGTCGTCGGCGTGGCTTTCCAGGGTGTGGCCGATCTCGACAATGTGGGGTTTTTCATCCCGACCGAGGTCGTGCAGCACTTCCTCGAGGACGTAAAGGACGGAATCTACGACGGCTACCCCGAGCTGGGCATCGACGCCGCGAACCTCGAGAACGAGGCGGCGCGCCGTAAGTCACGGATGAAGGACCAGCAAACCGGCGTCATCGTGGATCGGGTCATAGCCGGAACGAGTGCCGAGGGATTTGTTGAGGTTGGCGACGTCTTGCTGGCGGTTGACGACTACCCCGTCGCTAACGACGGGACGGTGGCTCTCGATGGGCTTCGCCTCGGATTTGGTGTGCTCGTCGACCGGCACCAAGCGGGATCGAAGGTGAAGCTGGAGTTGCTGCGTGCTGGCGTATTGCGCACGGTCAAGGTGCCAATGAAGACCTACGCGGCGTCGCGCCGGATGGCTAACATCTACGATCGTTTGCCCCGCTACTATGTCGTGGGAGGGCTTGTCTTCGTGCCCTTCGATCGCGAGATGCTCAAGACCTATGGCGCGCAGTGGTATGCGCGAGCGGACAAGACACTGATTTACGAGGCCTTCCAGCGCCCGCTTGAGGAACCGCAACGAGGTCAACGCGAGCTCGTCGTGCTCTTGCGTCGCCTTGATCATCCGGTCAACGCAAACATGTCCTGGTTCAAGAACTTGATCGTTGAAAAGGTCAATGGGCGTGCGATCAACGGTCTCGAGGATCTGGTCGAAGCGATCGAGACCAACCGGGGCCGGTTCCATCTCTTCGAGTTTGCCTATCACGGCCGCTTCGGCGTGATGGACCGCGAACAGGCCGACAAGGCCCACGATGAGATCCTCGAGCAATACGCCATTCCCCAGGACCGCAGACTATGAAGAAGATCATCGCTTTCGCACTTTTTGCTGTCTTTGGGATGCCCCTGATATCGCAGGCTGCTCCCTCGCGGCCCTACGAGGAGCAGGTCGTTTCGCTCAACGTGAGCTTCCAACGCTGGGATCAGGACCGGCCATGGATGAAGCTAGGTCCACGAACGCTGACGGCCTCGGCCGTTGTCGTCGAAGGCCCCTACCTCTTGGTCGAGGCGCAGATGGTGACCGAGGCCACGTTGATTCGCGTCGAAAAGCACGGGCAATCCCGCAAGGCCTACGCGAAGGTCTTTCATCTCGACCCAGATGCCAATCTCGCGTTGTTGACCGTCGATGAAGCGCACTTCTGGGACGACCTGTCTCCGGCTCGCCTTGCTGAGGCGCTTCCGACCTCCGGCACCTTGGCTGCCGTGCGCTGGAACAACCGCCAGCTTGAGATCGCGGATTCGCGCGTCCAGCGGATCGAGGTGAGGCGCAATCACTACGGTACGCTGGAGCACGCCTTCCTGCTGGCGACCACCGACATGGTCTCAGGAGGAGACTCTGAGCCCGTATTCGACGATGGGAAGCTCGTTGGCTTGAGCATCTCCCAGGACGAGCAAGTCGCGCAGATCATGCCTCCAGAGGTCATTCGGGACTACCTCGATCAAATACGTTCTGGCGAACCCTACCTGGGTTTCGCGGCGCTGCCCTTTGTTTGGCAGACGAATAAGGACCCCGCGTTGACCGCTTTTCTCGGCCTCGAAGGCGAGCCCCGTGGTGTCGTTGTCCGCGAGATCCATTGGGGATCCTCGGCTTGCGGCGTCCTCGAGCCACGGGACATCCTGCTCTCTCTCGATGGATGGGCCATCGATGCGAGCGGGAATTTCCAGCATCCTCGTTATGGCAGATTGCTGTTCACCCATCTCGTCGTCGAGGGGCATCGACCCGGCGACATCATCCCCGTTGAGATTCTCCGCGGCGGGAAGATCATCGCGGCTCAGATGACGCTGAGGGCCTATCCCGAGGCGGGACTGTTGCTACCTTGGCGTGAGGAACTGGACCCACCGGCCTTCGTTGTTGCCGGAGGGTTCGTTTTTCGCGAGCTGACCGGCGAGTATCTGCGCACCTGGGGCAACGAGTGGGCGAGCAAAGCGCCGTTGGCACTCGTAGCGCGCCATTACCTCCGCCGGCAGGAGCAGCAGCCGGACACGCGGCGCCTGATCGTCCTGGCCTACGTTCTGCCCGCCGCTTATAACCTCGGTTATCACGATCTGAACAATCTCGTCGTTGAATCGGTTAACTCGCGCCGTGTACGGAGCATCGACGAATTGCTGGAGGCGTTCAAGCACCCCCTGGGTGGCTTCCAGACGATCCTTCTTCAGCCCAATCGTGCACGTCGGGAAATCGTCCTCGACGCGGCGACTTTCGCCCAGCAAACGCAGGGAATCAACGCGGCCTACAATCTGCCCCAAGCCTTGCGCCTGCCCGTATCGGCGCCGCCGAATCTGGGACCTCCCTGCGCCGCACGGTGAATTGGGGAGCTGCGTGGATCGCGGGGAGTGGACCGCATGCCCATTGTGGGGGTAGAGTACGAAATCAGCGCCGGATGGATCTGGCTCTGACCCGGTGGGCGCGGCGCTACGGGGTGTTCGTGCTGCCGGTTATATAGTTGCCCCGTAATAGGTTCTCCTCGCAGGTCATGTCTACGCGTCTTTACGTCGGTAACATCCCCTATTCCATGACGAAGGAAGAGCTCCAGGCCATGTTTGCCGAGTTCGGCTCGGTGACGGATGTCCACATCGTGATGGACCGGGAAACCGGTCGGCCACGGGGCTTTGCTTTCGTCTCGCTCTCCACCTCTGAAGAGGCTAGTGCTGCCGCGGCCGGCCTCAACGAGCGTCGCATCGGAGGGCGCCCCCTCGTTGTGAACGTCGCTCGTGAGCGAGGCGCAGGAGGTCCTCCGCGCTCGGCTGATTCCCGGTCTGGAGGAGGGGGGGCTCCACATCATCGGCCCGCAGGTGGGCCGCTTCCGCGCCGGCCCATCCCCGGGGGTGCTCCTCCGCTGATGCCCGATGAGGACACCGGCAAGGAAGACCGTCGCCGTGCACGTAACGTCAAGAAGCGTGGCCGCGTCGAGCGAGCTTCGGCTGAGCGCGGGTCGTTTCGCCGGAACCTCGAAGAAGAGGACGAGCAGTCCTACCGTGGTTCCGCAGGTGGCTGGCGCAAGTGGATCGAGGAGGAAGACGGCACGGAGGATCTGAAATCCCCCTGGCGGGAGAGCGATCCTGCAGAGGATCCTTCGCTCGTGGACGAAGCCGAGGAGGCCGTCGAGGTCTTGGGCAGCGACGAGGAGGCCGAGCTCGGCAACCCGCTCGCGGAAAAGCTGCGCGACAGCTTAGGTAAGAAAAAGACCGACTAAAGCTATTTCTTGCGGCGTTTGGGGTAGGAGTTCGTGGAGCCGAGGCGTCTTGCCTCGCCTTATGGGGTGCTTGTGCATTGGCGTGGGAGTGGCTCGTGAAGCCGCTGGAAGGGCTCACTTACGGGGTGTTGCTGAGGGGGGTAGGAGCAAGAGATCGAGCGAGCGCTGGTCGAGCCCGCGCTCCGCGACGCCCGCGCCGTCGAGGGAATCGAGATCGCTCTGGGTCAAGTCGATCCGCGGCGTGAAGGCGGCCCGCAGAAATGCCAAGGCGATGCGCACTTCGGGGTTCGCGAGAGCTTCTGGGGCGAGCAGGCTTCCGGCGTTCCTTTCCCGAGTCGCTTTCCGGCTGGTCTTTGGTGCGAGCGGT
>CAYSMT010000103.1:0-7883 GCA_964432135.1 uncultured Acidobacteriota bacterium | reverse complement strand
GTTATCGCCGAACAGGGACAGGGCGAACTCGGTATTCAGGCCGGAATTGCCGTACCGGATGAACACCTCTCGGGCGACGACTGGAGCATCTCGGACGGTTCGTGGGTCCTCGGTTTCCGGGGCGGCTACCAATGGGCTGAGGACTGGGGCTGGTTTGCCGACCTCAACTTCACACCGCTCGAGAGTAAGCTGATCAACGGCGACGCAGACACATGGATGCTACGCAGTGGCATCGAACGTTTCCTCTCCCCGAGCGAGAAGAACTGGCGCTGGTTCCTCGGCGCCGGCATCGGCTGGATGGATGTCGACTTCGGCAATGACGACTTCTCGCGCTCCTTCGTCTCCCTTGGACTTGGCCAACGCTTCCAGCGCGATGAACGTGGCGCCTTCCGTTGGGAATTGCGTGCAGATCGCAGCATCGGAAACGACGGGCTCAAGGGTGAAGACATCACGACCTGGCAGCTTCTCACCGGCTATAGCTGGGGGCTCGGTGGCGCGCCGAAGGACGCCGATGGAGACGGCGTCGCTGACCGCAAAGACGCTTGCCCCAACACGCCAAGCGGCGCCACCGTCGATGAACGCGGTTGCCCCAAGGATAGCGATGGAGATGGCGTCTTCGACGGTCTTGATAAGTGCCCGAACACGCCCGAGGGATGGCCAGTCGGCCACGACGGCTGCCCACTCGACAGCGATCACGACGGCGTTGCTGACGGTAAGGACGCCTGCCCCGACACGCCGAGCGGCGCCACCGTCGATGAGCGCGGTTGCCCCAAGGACAGCGATGGAGATGGCGTCTTTGACGGCCTCGACAAGTGCCCCGACACGGCAAAGGGCGTCGTCGTCGATGAGCGCGGCTGCCCCAAGGATAGCGACGGGGATGGCGTCTTTGACGGCCTCGACAAATGTCCCCGCACGAAGAGCGGCGCCGCGGTCGACGCGAAGGGATGCGAGAAGGTCAAGCAGATCTTCGCCGAAAAACGCACTCTGATCCTCAAGGGCGTCAACTTCGAGCACGACAGTGCCGACCTGACCCCGTCGTCGTTGGCAACCCTCGACGAGGTCGCCACGAGCCTGGTCGCATGGTCCGAGGTACGCGTCGAGGTCGGTGGCCACACGGATTCCCAGGGTTCGACGCGGTACAACCAGCAGCTCTCCGCACGTCGCGCCGAGGCCGTCAAGGCCTACCTCATCAGCAAGGGCGTGGCGAGCGAGCGGATCGTTGCTCGAGGCTACGGTGAGAGCCAGCCCATCGCCGACAACACCAGCGAAGCGGGCCGTGCGATGAACCGTCGCGTAGAACTGAAGAAGCTCTGATCAAAGGGGGCGGGTAGGCCGCGACCCACCCGCCCGCACGACCTCGCTTGAACGGTGCCTATCTCGAGCTGAGCTCGGCCAGACGTTGGTAGAGTTTGCGTTGCTCATCGGTCGGCTTCGCCGGCACCACGATGCGCACGCGCACCCGCAGATCGCCGCGGCGCCCACCCTTGGTGGGCATGCCCTTTCCCCGGATACGCAGCGTCTTTCCCGCTGGGGTGCCGGGAGCGAGCCGGATGGTCACCCGACCATCCGGCGTCTCGAGATCAACCTTGCCGCCGATGACGGCCAGCGGTGCGGGAACATCGACCTCGCCGATGAGGTCATCTCCTTCGAGGCGCCAGCGGGCATCTGGCGCCACTTCGACGCGCAAGTAAAGATCTCCCGGACGTCCATCCGGACCCGGGGCACCTTGGCCGGCAAGGCGCATCGTCTGCCCCGCTCGCAGCCCCGGCGGGACGTTCACCGTAATCGTCCGGCGCGTGGGAACACCTGCCGAAGATGGGATTTGAATGGTGATGCGACGCTGTCCGCCATGTATCAGGTCGGCCAAAGTAAAAGCAACGGCAGCCTCCGACACGGCTGGACGAGGCGCACGATGGCGGCATGCCCTCGGTCGAGAACCGGGCCCTGAAGCGCCGAGGCCGCCGAAGAGCATCTCGAAGAAATCCGAAAAATGCCCGCTGGACCCGGCACCGGAACGCCCCTCTCCCCCGCCGAAGAGATCCTCAATGTTGATCGAAGCCCCCGAAAAACCCCCGTCAAAAGAAAAACCGGGCGGTGGCTCAAAAGGGGCCCCCTGCTTCCAATTTGCGCCGAGCTGATCATAACGCGTGCGCTTGTCAGGGTCAGAGAGGACCTCGTTCGCCTCGTTGAGCTCCTTGAACTGCTCAGCAGCTTCCGGCGACTTATTGACATCCGGATGGAGCTTGCGAGCCTTTTTCCGGTAGGCCTTCTTGATCTCGTCCGCGCTCGCGTGGCGGCCGACACCGAGAATCTCGTAGTAGTCCTTGTAGCTAACGCTCACGTCTCGGGGCCCTCTTCGGAGTCATCTCGAAGCGAATCTACCGTCCCCTTCTTGGGATCCGCCCCGCGCGCGGTCAAGTCTGGACCCCACAGGCCGAAGAGTCGAGCGGCGAGCCGCAGGCTCGGATACGGGACAACCATGCAGCTAAGCAGTACAGAAAAGGCGCTCTACGTCAAGATCGTCTACTACGGTCCCGGAGTGTCGGGAAAAACGACGAATCTGGAGACTCTGCATCGGCTGACGGACCCGCATCGCAAACAACCGATGGTATCGCTCAAGACGGAACAGGACCGAACGCTCTTTTTCGACCTTCTGCCCTTCGAGCTCGGCAAGCTCTACGGGTTGAGCATCCGCCTCAAGCTCTTCACGGTCCCGGGGCAGATCCAGTACGACACGACGCGCAAGCAGGTTTTGGCGGGAGCCGACGGAGTTGTCTTCGTCGCCGACTCGGATCCAACGCGACGCGCCGAGAACCTACGCATGATCCGCTACCTCAAGAACAATCTGCTCGCCAACGGCCTCGATCCCGCAGTCATCCCGCTCGTCTTCCAGTGGAACAAGCGCGATCTGCCCGCGACGATCTCTACGATCGAGATGGAGCAGCAGCTCAACTGGCGCAAGGTGCCCGCCATCGAGTCCGTCGCCACGGTGGGCACGGGCGTCGTCGAGACCTTCCGGGAAATTGTCACGCTAACTCTTGACCACTTGGCGCTCAAGGGGCGACCCGATCCCCGCAGCAAGGCAAGCCTGCGCGAGCGTGTGAGCGCGATCCTCGAACCCTTCATCCCCAAGCCGAAGTCTTCGCGGCGCACCTTGGAGGAGGACGAGCGACGCACGATCGGCCACGTCCATCACCAAGCAGCTCGAGTTCATGCCTCCGAGGGGCCTGAACGGCACCGAGAGGTTCTCGGCTTGAACGACCTGCTCACGGAGGCCGTTCAAGCCAACCTCAGTATGTCGGAGAAGCTCGCACGGGCCACGGTCTCCGAGGAGCAAGTTCTCGCCCGTCTCAAACGCGAACGCAAGGCCTTCTCGCGCATGCTGCAGATCGCCCACATCTCCACGGATGCCGCGGGGTTATACAAAATCGCTTTGTCGACCCTCGCCGCAGGGCTCGATCTCGAGCGAGGCTCGGCCCTCGCCGCAACCGGTCGAGGCCTGCCACTCAAGGAACTCGCGGTCGTCGGTCACGCCGTGGATCCCCTCAACGCGATCCACAACCCCGGCATCGGCTCGGTCGCATCGGGGTTGATGGATCGCGGAGAGATCTTCGTCACTCACGATCCCTGTGGCGAGCTTCTTTTTGGCCAGCCCGCAGCTGGCATCGAAGATGTGCGTTCCCTCCTCGCCTTGCCGCTACAGCTCGAAGGTGCGGGAGCAGGTCTGCTGCTGCTCTACTCGGGGCGAAAAGGCCGCGATCTCGATCAGAACGACATCGAGTTCGCCGAGCTGATCTGCTCGATCCTGCGCCTTGCTCTGCGAGCGACGGCCGTGGCCCGGAGCCGCTGAGTCGAGGAAGGCCCCCTACGCATGTGTGACACGGCTGTGTGGCACGGCGTCCTGGTCAGGGCGCACGGTCAATCCAGCAGACGTGAATGAAGATAGGGTTCGAGTACTTTCGGGAGCCGGAATCCGCCATCCACCTGCTGGTATTGCTCGAGAATCGCGACCAGCGTGCGCCCCACGGCGAGACCCGAACCGTTGAGTGTGTGAACGAATCGCGGCTTCCCGCCTCCGGCCGGCCGATAGCGAATCTCTGCCCGCCGCGCCTGGAAGTCACCGAAGTTCGAGCAGGAGGAGATCTCACGAAAGGTGTTCTGGGAGGGCAGCCAGACCTCGAGATCGTAAGTCTTCGCAGCGGAGAAGCCGAGGTCCCCCGTCGCCAGAGTCACAACCCTGTAGTGCAGACCGAGGCGTCGCAAGACCTCCTCGGCGTGGGATGTCAGCTTCTCGAGAATCTCGGCGGAATTCTCCGGCCGACTAAAGGTGACCAACTCGACCTTGTAGAACTGGTGCTGGCGGATCAGACCCCGCACATCACGTCCATGGGAACCCGCCTCCGCGCGGAAGCAAGGCGTAAAAGCGGTGTAGCGCAGCGGCAGATCCTCCTCGCGCAGGATCTCACCCCGGTGGAGATTCGTCACCGGCACCTCCGCCGTCGGGATGAGGTACCAGTCGGCGGGCTGTTGGAGTCGGAACAGATCCTCCTCGAACTTCGGCAATTGTCCCGTGCCGTAGAGCGAGTCGCGATTGACGATGAAGGGCGGAATGACCTCCCGATAGCCGTGCTGCTCGGTGTGCAAATCGAGCATGAAGTTCACGAGTGCGCGTTTGAGCCGCGCACCAAGACCGTAATGCACGGCAAAGCGTGCGCCGGTTATCTTGGCCGCACGCTCGAAGTCGAGGGTCTCGGTGATCACCCCGAGATCTACGTGATCACGAAGCTCGAAGTCGAAAGTGGGCTTTTCTCCCCAGACCCGCTCCACGCGGTTGGCCGACTCATCAACACCCACAGGACAGCTTTCGTCGGGCAGGTTGGGAATCGTTTCCAAAATTGCTGTGATCTCGGCGCCGATCTCCTTGAGCCGCTCGTCGAGGGCCTTGATTCTCTCACCGGTGGCCCGGACACTCTCGCGAATCGCGCCGACCTCCTCACCGGCTTTCATCTTTTGTCCGATACTGCGAGAAGCCTCGTTACGCTCCTTCTTCAGCGCTTCGACGGCGATAATCGCCTTCCGCCTCTCGGCGTCGAGCCGGACCAGCGGCTGCAGATCGACCTCTGCGCGACGTTTGTCGAGGGCGGCGCGCACGAGTTCAAGATGGGCGAGTACGTACTTCAGGTCGAGCATCCCTTCGTCTCCTGGCCCCGGTAGATCCTGGTCACGCGGCGTCTCGAGGCCCCAATTCGCGTGCGGCGATTCTACCGTGCCAGGATCCTTCGTGCTGTAATGGGCTTTTCGATCATCTCGTGGAGGCTCGAGTGGACAGGCTGCGCATCGAGGGCGGACACGCACTCGAAGGATCAGTACGTATCTCCGGGGCCAAGAATGCTGCCCTTCCCTGCCTCGCGGCGACGCTCCTGACCGCCGAGGAGGTCCGTCTCGACAACCTCCCTGACGTCTGGGACGTCGACACGCTGATCCGTCTGCTGGGTGATCTCGGGACGATCTGCGAGCGCCTGGGCCAGCACCGCTGGGCACTGAGCACACCGGAAATCTCTTCCAGCGAGGCGCCCTATCAGCTCGTACGCACGATGCGGGCCTCCGTCCTCGTTCTCGGCCCGCTCGTCGCACGCACGGGCCGCGCGCGGGTCTCCCTTCCAGGGGGCTGTGCAATCGGAGCCCGACCGATCGACCGGCACCTGGAGGGACTCCGGCGTCTCGGCGCTGAGATTCGCCTCGAGCACGGCTACGTCGAGGCGCGCTGTGATCGCCTGCGCGGTGCAGAGATCTCTTTCGAAGACGTGACGGTTACCGGCACCGAGAACCTGATGATGGCTGCGTGTCTTGCAGAAGGCAGCAGCGTGCTGCGCAACGCCGCACGAGAACCCGAGGTTGACGACCTCGCCCATCTTCTGATCGCGATGGGCGCCAAGATCGAAGGCGTTGGCACCCGCACACTGACGATCCATGGGCGTGAGTGCCTCTCAGGTGCCAGCCACCGGGTGATCCCGGACCGCATCGAGGCCGGCACCTATCTGATCGCAGCTGCAATCACGGGTGGCAAGGTCACCCTCGAAGCCGTTGAGGCCACGCAGCTCGACGCCGTACTCGAAAAGCTCGAGGCCGTCGGATTGAGCCTCGAAACCGGTCCGGGCTGGATCCGTGTCGGCAACGGGCGACCGATCCGCGCCCATGACATGGTCACCGAGCCCTACCCGGGGTTTCCGACGGACCTTCAAGCTCAGTACATGGTCCTGATGACCCAGGCCGGTGGGCACTCGCGCATCAGCGAGCAGATCTTTGAACAGCGCTTCATGCACGTACCAGAGCTCATCCGCATGGGGGCCTCGATAGAGCTTGCTGGCCGCACCGCCGCAGTCGAAGGCCCCACGCCCTTGACCGGAGCGGAGGTGACCGCCTCGGATCTTCGAGCCTCGGCGAGCCTCGTGCTTGCAGGCCTCGCCGCCCGAGGGACGACGACGATCCACCGGGTCTATCACCTCGACCGAGGTTACGAGAAGATCGAGGACAAGCTCGCCGCGCTCGGCGCCCGGATCCAGCGCCTCCACTCACCCCGATGATTCATGAGCCGCCCGGCTGCGAGGGCGCGCAAGAACAAGTGTCCAGATCTCGCGACCAGACCCGGGGCAGATCTGCGTTCAGGAGGACGCCCAAGCGAAGCTGGCGTGCGCCATGCCGAGGGTTTCAAGAGAAAGCCCAGGCTGAAATGGGATCCCAAAGGAGCTCAAAAAGGGAAGCTATTCTTGCGCGGACGTGTGAGTTACCCTATAACGCCTGTCGGCATCCAGGCTCCTGACGAGGGCCACTGCTCGACGGAGCGCGGCCGCTCTTGACGGGACGACTTTGCCACCAAGGTGGCCGGGAAAGATTCTCCACGCTGTTATTTGCCATGGTCCGGTGCAACCGGAACTGGAGGGACATGGGCGGTGGCTTCGATGGGTTCGCATTGCATCCTCGAGATGTACAACTGTCCGGCGGGGATTCTCAATGATCTCGCCTTCGTGAGAGAGGCCATCCGCGATGCGGCCGAGGTCTCCGGCTCGACCCTCCTCCATGAGATCCAACACGCTTTCTCTCCCCAGGGCGTGACGGCACTCGCTCTTCTGGCAGAGTCCCACATCTCGGTGCATACCTGGCCGGAAAGCGGCTATGCGGCAGCGGATGTGTTCACTTGTGGCGAGCACACACTGCCAGAGAAAGCGTGCGAGCTCCTCGTTACGCGCCTTCAGGCGCGGCGCTATGCCCTACGCCGGCTCGAGCGGGGCCTGCAAGCCCCGCATCAGCAGCCGTCGAGCGCGCCGATCCCTGCCGATGCCCCCCAGGAGGACGACTCATGCCCGGTGCGGAACTTCGTGCGGACCTCTGGCTGAGCGAATTCATCACCCCCTACGACATCTACCAGCACGGCGTCATCCGCGTGCTGGTCTCCAAGAAGACCGCCTACCAGGAAATGCACATCGTGGAGACCGGTGCCTACGGCAAGGCGCTCGTCCTTGACGGCAAATGGCAATCCTGTACGGGGGATGAGTTCCTGTACCACGAAGCTCTCGTCCAGCCCGCCCTGCTCGAGCACGGCGCCCCAAAGCGAGTTCTTGTTCTCGGCGGCGGCGAGGGGGCGACGGTACGCGAGGTCCTGCGCTGGAAGGGCATCGAGGAGGTGACCATGGTGGACATCGACGGCGAGGTCGTCGCGGCTTGCCGCGAGCACCTGCCGGAGATGCATCAAGGAGCCTTCGAGGACCCGCGAACACGTCTCGTCATCGGCGATGCCATCGCGTGGCTCGACGAGACCCAGGAGCGCTGGGACGTCGTCATCACCGATCTCTCGGACCCCATCGAAGAAGGACCTTCTTTCCCCC
>CAYSMT010000102.1:0-7965 GCA_964432135.1 uncultured Acidobacteriota bacterium | reverse complement strand
GCGACGCTTGGCCGAGGCCCTATGGCCCGGTCCGTTGACCTTGGTTCTCGCTGGAGGTGTACGCCTAGCACCGGGTGTCGCCGGATTGGGCGGTACTCTCGCGATGCGGTGGAGCGCGCATCCCGTGGCCGCCGCGCTCGCACGGGGGGTAGGTTGCGCGATCATCGCCACCTCAGCGAACCGCAGCTCGGAGCCGCCCCAGCACGAGGCGAACGGGGCTTGGCAGGCGCTCGGCGCTGGGTCGCAGCTCCTCGTTCTCGATGGTGGAGCGAGTCCGGGCGGAGCTCCGTCGACTCTCGTGCGTGTCGCTGGCGAGGTGGTCGAGATCCTGCGCGAGGGTGTGCTGACCCGGGGACGGGTCATGGCGGCACTGACGGGAGACGATGCGGTGCCGTCCCGCTGACCTCCCGTGCCGTCGTGCCGCGCCCAAAGCGTTCGATCAATCGGCCCCCCGGACCAAGCGAATCGGTGTAGTCTCAGAGGACGCAGGTGGCCGCCCGAGGCGCTGCCTTGCGGTGTGCATCGCGGCTCCGCGCCGGGCGCTCGTGACGTGGGGTGCCTTGGCTCGTTCCGCGCTGAGTCCGCGCCTCCTGGCGACGGAGGCGAATTAGCAAGGGAGTCTTCCCAGTTCATGACCAGATCTCGTGTTCTTACCCTCGTGACCGGCTTATTGACCTTGCTGGCAGGTGTGTCTGCGATTGCGGTGGCTGCTCAGAATTCCGGGCCCAAGATCGTCATCCTTGGTTTTGACGGTGCTGATCCTCACTTGGTGCAGCGCTATATGGAGCAGGGGCTTTTGCCGCATCTCGAAGCGCTGAGAAACGAGGGCAGTTTCGCGCCCTTGCTGCCGACGAATCCACCGCAAACGCCGGTCTCGTGGTCTTCTTTCGCGACGGGCATGAACCCAGGACGCACCGAGATCTTCGACTTCCTCTATCGCGTGCAGGGGACCTACACGCCGGACTTCGCGCTCGCTACCGCGGGCAAAAAGACCTTCCTCTTCGGCGAGTACAACGGCTGGGTTATGGGAAGCGTTCTGGGCCTCGTTGCGGCGCTGCTCGTGCTGCTCGTTCTGCGCCTTCTTCGGCGGCGCTGGGTTCTGGCTTGTGCGATGGGAGTTGTCGCGCTGGTGGTCGTGAGCTTCGCCTTGTCAGGCCCGATCGGCCGCTGGCTACCTGTCGAAATTCCCACGGCGACCAACAATCGCCAGGGAAAGCCCTTCTGGACCATCGCGGCCGAGAAGGGGATGAAGGTCAAGATCGTGCGGGTCCCCGTGACCTTTCCTGCGGAGCGCCTTCCCGAGGGATCGTCGATGATCTCCGGCCTGGGTGTGCCTGACATCCGTCGCCGGATTGGTACGCCGACGATCTTTACTTCGGACGCGGAGCTCGCTGCGCGGACGAACGACTTCAGTCTTGATCTGACCCTCCTGGCTGCGCGGCGGGGGGCAGTGGAAACGCGTCTCGTTGGCCCGTTCAACTACCCCTTCTTTATCTACGTGCTCGAGCGCGAGCGCGCGCTCTGGCGTAAACAGGGGTTTTCGAGCGCCGAACGCAAGGCTCGCGAGGTCGAGCTTGTCGCGCGGCTCAAAGCGCAGGGGCAGCCGCGCCAGATCAACGTGCCCGTCAGGCTCGAGATCTCCGATGCGTCGCTCCGCTGGGAGCTCAGCGGGCAGAGCGGCGAGCTGCGTGTCGGGCAATGGTCCGATTGGGTGACGATCGACTACCCCGTGAACTGGCTGATCGACGCGGCTCGGCCGTTGCGGGGCATGGGGCGTTTCCGCCTTATTGCTCTTGAGCCCGAGGTGCAGCTTTATTTCTCCCCGGTGAATTTCCATTCGGGCTGTCGTCCTCCCGTCGACTTCTCATGGCCACCCGAGTGGGCTCAAGAGATGAGCGAGGAGCTCGGACCCTTCAAGACCATCGGTTGGGCGATCGACACTTGGTCCTACCCCTCAGGTTTTGGTGGGATCGAGCTCTTCCTTGAGGACATGAACTTCACCGTCGACGCCTACGCGCGTGTGATGGAGCGTGGCCTACGCGATGCCGACGGCGATATGTACGTGCAGATCTTCTACTTCACTGACCGTGCCGGGCACATGCTTTGGCACGAGCTCGATCCGGGTCATCCTCTCTATGACCCCGAAAAAGCGCCGCGCTACGAGCAGGCGATGCGTGAGGTCTATCAGCGGATGGACCAACTGGTTGGTGAGGCGCGCGAGCTTGCTGGACCGGACGCGCTTTTTCTCGTCGTTTCGGATCACGGTTTCTCCTCCTTCCGTCGGCAGATCAACATCAACACTTGGCTCTACGAGCACGGTTATCTGGTGCTCAGCGGTCAGACACGCACTCGTAATCTGGAGCAACTCTTCGACCGCCACGTCACGGGTATCAACGTCTTCTCCGGGATCGATTGGTCGCGGACCAAGGCCTGGGCGATGGGACTTGGCGCGGTGTACATCAATGTCGTCGGTCGCGAGCCTCAGGGCGTCGTGATGCCCGGCCGGGAGTACGACCAGCTCGTTGCGGAGATCAAGAACGGTCTCGAGAGCGCGGTGGACGAGAAGACGGGCGAGCGGCCGATCTACAAGGTCTACACCCGGGACGAAATGTATGGCGAGTACAACGCCGAGAAGATAGCGGACCTGAGGGTGTCCAATCGCGCGGATTACCGTGTTTCCTGGCAGGATTCGTTGGGTGGGCTCTCGACGCGGGTGTTCGAGGATAACGACAGGACTTGGTCGGGAGATCACTGCTCACTCGAGCCGAGCGAGGTTCGCGGCATCTTCTTTATCAATCGTCCACTCAAGGTGGCCGATCCGGCAATTGTCGACATCGCTCCCTCGGTCCTCACGACACTGGGGCTCGAAGCCGAGACCCGACTCGATGGGAGGGTGATCTGGTAAGCTTCGCCCATTCTTCGTCGCGCTGGCGTGTTGCTTCGATCATCGCCTTCGTCATTTGCGGGGCGTTGTCGGGGATGTTGTGTTTCGAGCCTTCGGGAGCCTCTGCACGGCGTTTGGCACGCCTTCAGGTTGAGCTCGAACACTTGAGCGTGGAGCGGGATCGCCTCGTCGAGCAGGAACGGGGGATTCTCGGTCATCTCGACAGCTTGGCTGCCGAGGCACGCTGGCTTGATGCGCGCCGCGAGCAGTTGCGGCTCCTCATTCGCGAGCAGACGGAGGCGGTCGATGAGCTCGATCGTCGCACGCGCCAACAGGAAGAAGAACTCAGCACGAGTAGGGAGCGCTTCCGGGAGGTCGTGAGACTCCTCCAGAGGGTCGGGCCCCTCGGTCGCTTGCGTCCCGTTCTCGATGCACCGGACGCTGAGCGGCTTGCCAGTGGCCTGCGCCTCACCCACGAGCTGACCCGGCGCAAGCAGGAAAGCGTCACCCGAATCCGCCAACAGATCACCACCCTCGAGCGGTTGCGAGCTGAGCGCCGCTCTCGCGAGGAGGAGCTCAGCAGGCTCTTGGAGCGAGCCGTCGTCGCACGTCGCCGGCTCGATAGCGCGATGCGTTCGCGCAAGAGCCTTCTGCACCGGGTGCGGGTCGAGAAGACGACACGCCAGCGCGCCCTGGCCGAGCTCGCCCGAGCGCGTGATGAGCTAGCGGAGATCGTTGCTGGCCGCAGCGACGATCATGAAGTGGCCCTCGACGTCCGTCGTTTTCGGGGATTGCTCGAGATGCCGCTCGAAGGCGAGCTGAGCCTCGCTTACGGCGACCGACGGGATCGGCGCTTCGGAACGGTGATTCCTCATCCAGGGTGGGATGTCGAGGCCACCTTCGGCCGAACGGTCCACGCTCCCTTCGAAGGCAAAGTCGTTTTCGCCGACTGGTTTCGCGGCTACGGCCTCGTCGTTGTACTCGACCATGGCCACGGGATACACACGGTCTACGCCCACCTCAGCGCCATCCTGGTCGAACTTGGCGATCGGGTCTCCCAGGGCAGTAGCCTGGGAAGGGTGGGAGATACAGGCTCCTTGCGCGGGCCTTACCTCTATATGGAAGTCCGCGAAAACGGGAAGGCCGTCGATCCCGCGGATTGGATCCGGCGTCGTTAATAGAGGTCTCAGCTCCCCGGGTGGGCGTACTCCGCTTCGTTGAGGTGCTGGATGTGCTCGATGTACTCCATGTCGCTGATGCCGCTGTGCCAAATATCGCCGATACGGGCGGCTGCGTAGCCGCCGAGGAAAAGGGCGAGCACGAGCGCTGCGAAGGCGAGGGGGGACAGTCGGGCCCGGCGCGTGCCGACCGTGAGCGTTCCCGGCGCGGGGCAGACGGCGATGCAGTCCAGGCAGCCCGTGCATTCGACGGAGGCGATCGACGTCTTGCTCGAGACGGGTAGCCGGGCCATACAGGCCTTGTCGCAAGCACTGCAATCAATGCAGGTCGTGGCTTCGCGCCGGATGCGCACGGGGGAAATCCAGCTCACCAGGCCCAGCAGCGCTCCATAGGGGCAGAGATAGCGGCACCAGGCACCGACGATGAAAAGAGAGAGAACGCCGAGCAAGAGGAGCACGACGGCGCTGATCAGGCCGAGCTCTGCGAAGAAGCGGTACATCAACACATCTGTGACGCGGTTGTAGGGAGAGGTGATAAACCCTTGCAATTGGCGCGGCGTTTCGCTGAGGATGGCGATGACGAAGAAGCCGGCGATGAGGTATTTGAGGCCGCGTAGCGGGATATCCAGCCAGCGGGGAGGGCGGAAGTTGCGGCCGAACAGTCGCCTCCCGATGCGTGCGAGCGACTCCGAGATCAACCCGACGGGACAGATCCAGGAGCACAAGGCCTTGCGCGCAAGAAGGGCGATGACAACGAAGATGACGAACAGGACGGTGGCGGCCGGATGGATCGTGTTGAGTCGGCCTTGGTAGATCCAGTCCAGCAGCCCCATGAACCCGCTGATCGGAAGGAAGCCTTCGACTCCCGGCGGCCGCGTCGGTAAGGGAAGGGCGTGGGTCTGGCCAGCATGCAAAAATCGTGCGAACTGCACGCCCAGGAGGGCGCAGGTCAACGCAAAGGCCCACTGGATGAGCAGGCGCAGTCGATAGGTCTGAGCGCCATCCTGCCGCGCATGTGAAACGAGCCACTTTCTCAGCCTGTCGAAATTCATCCAGCGCGACGTCATTGCAGAACTCACTCCTTTCTGGGATGGCGGGCCGTTGATACGACACATGGCCGTGTCAGCGCCGTACTGGAGCTCTCCCCCCCGGGAGCTTCGCATCGCGAACCTTCCCATCGCCGCGTGATTATGGGGTGCGAATCGCGTGCCAGCCATGCCAAACTCTGCGATACTCCGGCGGCGGCGATGCGGCCTTCGCCGGAGAGCGTGATCGGGAGCCCTCATGGTAGAAAAAGAAGTTCTCGACGATGGTCTGACCCTGCTCTTCGAGAGGGTTCCCGCGTTTCGTTCGGCGAGCATTGGCGTCTGGCTGAGGATGGGTTCGGCCCACGAGCCCAAACGCCTCGGCGGGATCTGCCACTTCATCGAGCACCTGCTCTTCAAGGGCACGCAGACCCGTAGCGCGCGGGAGATCTCGCTTCTGACTGACCGCATGGGGGGCAACCTCGACGCCTTCACCTCGAAAGAGATGACTTGCTTTTACTGCCGGGTTCTCGACGAACATCTGCCGACGGCGGTTGAGCTACTCAGCGACATCGTGCGACGTCCGCTCTTCGATCCCGAGGAGTTCGAGCGCGAACGCCGCGTTATCGTCGAGGAGATCCGCATGGTCAATGATGCGCCGGAGGATCGCATCTATGACCTCTTCTGCGAGTCCTTCTGGCCACGTCATGCCCTCGGTCGGCCTATCCAGGGCACCGAGGCTTCGGTGTTAGAGATGACGCCTCGCACCGTGTCCCGCTTCTTTCGCCGAGCCTATGTTCCAGAGAACATGCTCGTTTCTATCGCGGGGCGCTTCAGCGCCCGAGATCGCCGGCGCATTCGTGCGGCCTTCTCGGGACTACCCTCGGGCAAGCGTGTCGTTGCGCCGCGTTCGCCGCGCTTCGTGCCGGAGGTCGTTCGCGAGACGCGCAAGCAGCTCGAGCAAATGCATCTCCTGCTCGGTGTGCCCGCTTTGCCCCAAGGGGATGAGCGGCGTTTCGCTTTGCATCTGCTCAATACCTTACTCGGTGGCAGCATCTCCTCGCGTTTGTTCCGGACGATTCGTGAGGAACGAGGGTTGGCCTACGCGGTTTCTTCGCATGTCCACGCCCACGAGGGTGCCGGTCTGATCACGATCTACGCGGGCAGCTCTCCCGAGAACGCACGGCAGGTGCTCCGCCTCGCGATGGAAGGCCTGCGGGAGATCGCGGCGAGTGCACCATCGTCCGAAGAAGTTGATGTCGCTCGTGACCATCTCAAAGGCAACATGCTGCTCGCACTCGAATCGACGACGAGCCGGATGTCCCGAGCAGCCCGTGAGGAGATGGTGCTCGGTCGTCACCTAGACACGGAGGAGATCAGCGACCAACTCGACGCGGTCACGCCGGAGGCCCTGCGCGTCTTGGCGGAACAGCTCTTTTCTGGACAGCGCATCGCCCTCGCCCTCGTCGGTCGGACGGGCGGCCTGCGGCTGCGCGATCGGGAGCTCATCGTATGAGTGAAGACCTACGCGTTCTCGTCGAGTGCATGGTCCACGCGGCGGACCTGCCCTTGCCAGAGTACGCGACACCGGGTTCTGCGGGGGTTGATCTGCGGGCCGCCGTGAAAGAGCCCTTGGAGATCGCCTCTGGTGCGCGCGTGCTGGTGCCGACCGGCTTGAGGTTGTCCATCCCCAAGGGTTTCGAGGGCCAGGTGCGCGCCCGCAGCGGCCTCGCCTTGCGCCACGGGGTCGGACTGCCGAACGCACCGGGCACAATCGACAGCGACTATCGCGGCGAGCTCAAGGTGCTACTCGTCAATTGGTCAAAGGAGAGCTTCACGGTCCGGCGCGGAGAGCGCATCGCCCAACTCGTCTTCGCACCCGTTCGCCGTGCGCGATTCGTCCCGGTCGAGCGCGTCGATGCCACGGAGCGCGGTGAGGGTGGTTTCGGTCACTCAGGAAGCGACTGATGGTCGAGCTGTGCGTGCTTGGTTCGGGGTCGAAAGGCAATGCGACCCTCGTGCGCACGGAGCGCAGCGCGCTGTTGATCGATGCTGGCTTGTCCGCGAGACAGCTCTCTCGGCGTCTCGAGGTCGTCGGGCAGGATCCGGATCGCCTCGATGCGATCCTGCTGACACACGAGCACTCCGACCACATTGCAGGTGTGCGCGTTTTTCGTAAGCGTCGCGCGCTGCCTCTGGTTGCCAATGACGCGACCTTGGCGGCCAGTGAAGGCGTGTTGGGTGAATCCATCGCGGGGGAACAACTTCTCGAGACCGGTAGCAGTCTTGCCATCGAAGACTTCCGCATTACCTCCTTCGGCGTACCGCACGACGCAGCAGAAACCGTGGGCTATCTGCTCGAAGCCGAAGGTGTGCGCATCGGCTATGCCACAGATCTCGGCCATGTTACGCGTCTCGTGCGCGAGCGTCTCCAGGGCTGCGAGATACTCGTTGTCGAGGCCAACCACGATCGCCAAATGCTGCTTGATGGCCCCTATCCCTGGCCGACCAAGCAGCGAGTTGCCTCGCGCCACGGTCACTTGAGCAACGACCACACGGCGACGTTGCTGCCTGAGATCATAGGTGAGCGCACCGAACATGTCATTCTCGCTCACCTGTCGGAGACCAACAACGACCCGCTGCTCGCACTTTCTGCCGTACGCGGGGCATTCGTTTCACTCAACGGCGGCGGACCGACTTTTGAGGTCGCAAGGCAGGATCGACCGAGCCGGCTGACTGAAGTTCGGGGTTTCATCAGCCCTGGGAGATGAGGTACGCACAGTGATCACACGCTACACACGAGAGAAGATGGGTCGCCTATTCACGGACGAGGCGCGCCTCGAGGCGGTTCCCGCGGTGGGCCGGGACCCCGGGAGGC
>CAYSMT010000101.1:0-7979 GCA_964432135.1 uncultured Acidobacteriota bacterium | reverse complement strand
GGTGATGAGCGCGGCAACAGTCCAAAACCGGCGGTATCCCGCTTTTGTGACGTAAGTGGACTTCCACACAGCCAGCATCGCAGCTAAGACGCACGATCCAGAAAGCAGATCGGCTTGCCCGGAGATCCACAACAGGGTGTCATGGTGGATGGCGGAGAAAGCGAAGGAGAGGGCTACCAGCGTTGCCAGCAGCTCGCTGTGTAAGAGACGACGGGCGAGGCCCTGTACGGTGAATACACACAGGCCCAAGGCGGCCAGTCCGACCAAACGGTAGCCGAGATACCACGTCCCAAACAGCCCTTGCTCGACCCACAAAAGTAGCGCGAAGGCGGGCCGATAGGTCTGGAAAGGCATGTTCGTGCCGATAACTTTACGAAGCTCACCATGGCTCCAGTCAAGCCATACGTCATCATCGTTCGATACAGATGCCGCGAGTGCGGGCCAGACGAGAGCAGCAACTACAATGAGCGCGAGGAGCAGTGTGAAAGCTGTTGTTCCTGCATTCAAAGAACTCCTCATGAGTGTCCTCGCTTCAAAGCGTTACGGCAGGGAAGGGTCGGTACTTTATTGTTGAGCGCGCGTGCGGGCTATTGCGCGATGTGTTGGAGAATGAGGAAGAAGCCAGTAGAGCGAGCGGGTTTTCAGGCTCACGCGCACGGTTTGGCCAGGGGCGAGACCCATGTCCTGGACAGCGCAGATCGGCAGGCGAGAGATAGTGCGAAAGCCATCGGGGCGTTCGACCTCGATCTGCATCCGGCCATCGAGTCGCAGGATGCGCGTGATGGCGCCTTCGATGATGTTCTGGCGGACCTGGGGGCGCAACGGGCGATCCGCATGAAGGATCATGACTTCTTCCGGGCGGATGCCCACCAGACAGTGCTCCCCCGGGGGAAGTGGCGCGGAAGCGGAGATGCACAGTCGCAAATCGTGAGCTTTGAGGCAGGCCTCGGCACTCGCAGCGTTCTCGCCGCGCACCCGGGCCGGCCAGAGGTTCTCCGGGGCAAGGAAGCGAGCGACGCGGACGTCAGCGGGTTGGGCGTAGACAGCTTCGGGAGTGTCAAGCTGGCGCATTTTTCCTTCGAGTAGCACGGCGATGCGCTCACCGAGCAGAAAGGCCTCTTCACGGTCATGAGTGACGTGGACGACGGTCTGGCCCAACTCCCGGTGCAGCTCGCACAGCAAGAGTTGAAACTCCCTTCTCAGATGCGGATCGAGCGCGGCGCAGGGTTCGTCGAGGAAGAGCTTGCGCGGGCTTGTGAGCATCGCGCGTCCCAGGGCGATGCGTTGGCGCTCCCCCTGAGAGAGAGTTCGCGGATCGCCGCGGTCGATCAGGGGTGCGAGTCCGAGCACTTCGACGAGTCTCTCGAAAAGCCGCGGGTCGGCTGTCTCACCGCGGCAGGAGAGTGCGAAGAGGAGGTTTTCGCGCACATCGAGATGCGGGAGGAGGCCGATGTCCTGAGGCACGTACGCGAAGCCACGCTGGCCAGCCGGAATGTCATGCACGGCAACGCCGTCAAGGCGCACCGTACCAAATTCTGGCTTGTGCCAGCCGATAAGCGTCTCGAGCAGCAAACTCTTGCCCGAGCCTGAGGGACCGACGACGATGAGGTACTCGCCCTGGTCAATTGCGACGTTCAACGGCCCGAGTACAAAACTGCCGAAGCGCAGCTCAAGACCCTCGGCAACGAGGACGGCGCTCATCACGCCTTCTCGAGCTGCTCGAATAGCAGCAGTCCGGTGCAAGCGATGTGGATGGTGCTCATCGTGATCTCATAAGACGCTGAAATAGCAGCAGCACGACGCCGGCGACGAGGACGAGCAGCAGCGAGAGTCTGGCCGCGAGGGCAAGGTTACCGGATTCAAGCGCGAGGAAGATGCCCGTTGAGAGAGTCTCAGTGCGTCCGGGGATCATGCCGGCGACAGTGACCGTTGCTCCGAACTCACCAAGCGCGCGTGCAAAAGCGAGGACCGCCGCCGCGAGCAGTCCAGGAGCGGCGAGGGGGAGGGTGACCTTGGTGAAGATGCGGTGGCGACTTGCTCCGTGTAACTCTGCGAGGCGTTCGAGGCGTGTGTCCACGCCGGCGAAGGCGGCCGTTGCTGTGCGGATCACGAGGGCGACGACAACAGTGAACTGGGCAAGGATGACACCGGGAAACGCGAAGAGCACGCCGAAAGAAGCATCGAGCCAGCTTCCTGGCGGCGTGCGAAGGAAGAGCACGAGAGCTGTGCCTACGGCAACGGGGGAGAGCATCGTCGGCAGGTCGAGGAAAGTTGTCACGAGCTCGCGTCCACGAAATCGATGACGCGCAAGCCACAGGGCTGCGGGGATACCGAGCAACAATGCAAGGGATGTGGAGACAAAGGCTGCCGCGAGCGATCCAGCGAGCAGAACACCGATTTGCTCGCTTCCGCCGCGCTCTGGCCCCGTCGCTGCGAGTTGCCCGAGCCCGCCAATGAGCAGCAGGAAGAAAACGAGCAGGACGAGTAGCGTACTCAGCGCAACCGGCCCAGCGAAGCCTTGAGCCGGTGGTTGCTCCCGCGCCGGAGGGCGAGCGCTCACCGCGTCTCGTTCCTTTGCAGGTCTTTTCCTTGCGTGTTCTTCTCCTGTACTCCCTCCTTCTGCTCATCATGTGTGTCGCGCGCTGCACCTTCGCCAGTAAAGTAGCCGTGGCGACGCCAGAGCTCCTGCCCCGCATCGCTCGCGAGCCAAGTGAGGACACGACGTGCCGCCGTTGCATTCGTGCTGAAGCTCGTCACGGTACCAGGGATGCGAGCGAGACGTGGTATGAGCTCCGCCGGAAGCTCCACCACTTCGATCTGCTCGGGATACCATGCCGCAAGAACACGCCAAGCGATGATGGCATCGACGCTGCCGACGAGCAGAAGGTTGCCGAGCGAGGCAACAGAGCGGGCTCGACCGAGGCGAGGCATGAGTTCGTTTCGGAGGTTCGCGCGGGTCAGAATCTCGTCGGCAAACAGACCGATGCATACTGTCCGCGGCTCACCGATGGCAGCGCGGACTCGAGAGAGGTCGGAGAGCGCGTGGATTCCCCGGGGATTGCCTCGGCGTACCAGCAGGGCAGGGCGCAGCCAAGCGTAGCTGACCACGCTCTCTGGATCGATCAATCCGCGCGCGGAGGCCATGTCGATGTAGTCGTCGCTGGCAGGCAGGTAGATGTCGCCACGTTGTGTCAGCTCAAGGCGAGAGAGCAGCGCACCCGAGCCGCCAAAGTCCAGAACAAGCTTGATTCCGAGTTGCTGCTCAATACGTGGCGCAGCTTCTTCGAGTACGGGTCGCGTGGCGGCACCGGCGAGAACGAGCAGGCGCGTTTCATCCGCGGTAGCGAAAGAGACAAAGCTCAGTGCCGTGAGCGAGATGATCATTAGCGTCATGAGCGCGTCGCGCAGCATCGCACGTAACGGCAGGCTTCGAAGCGCGCCAGAAACCTTTCGTGTCGTTGCACATGGTGGGATGACTCGCGGCGTGTCGCGCCGTCGATGCCAGCGGTGAGCCCTCATGCGCGTTTTCCGGGGCGAGCGTCCGTCTCGGGATGAGCCGTCTTGCCGTGCGCCTGTCGGATGGCGTGGGGCAAGGCCGGGAGCAGCGTCTCGAGATTCTCCGTGGCGGCACGCAACGAGCCCGGGAGATTGACAATCAGCAGCGTGCCGCGTAGCCCAACGACGCCACGGGAGAGCATGGCGTGAGGAGTGACACGCAGCGAGGCTGCGCGCATCGCTTCGGCCATACCCGGCAGCTCGCGGTCGAGCACGCCGCGCGTTGCCTCTGGTGTCTGGTCCCGCGGCGCACATCCCGTGCCTCCAGCCGTTACCGCGAGGTCGTAGTCCTCGTCCGCGAGAGTTACGAGGCGCGAGGCGATGAGCTGGGGGTCGTCGGGAATGATCTCCGCGTGGTCGATGCGCGCGCCGAGTCTCTCGTTGAGCATGGTGGCGACGGCGGGGCCGGCCGTATCAACCGCCTCGCCGCGGCTGCAGCGATCGGAGATAGTGAGCACGGCGGCGCGGATGGGGTTTTCCGAGGATACGGTGCTCACCTCGTTTCTTCCGCACGGTACTCGCCGGAGCGCCCGCCAGACTTGCTGAGCAGGCGCAGCTCACCGAAGACCATGGTCTTTGAGATCGCCTTGAGCATGTCGTAGAGAGTCAGACCCGCGACCGAGGCGGCCGTCAGAGCTTCCATCTCGACGCCGGTGGACCAGCGCGTCGTGGCGACGGCGTGAATGCGGATCTCGGTCTGAGTCATCTCGAAATCGACCGAGATGTGGTCGAGGGGAAGCTGGTGGCACAGTGGGATGAGTTCTGCAGTCTTTTTTGCGGCCATGATGCCTGCGAGGCGAGCTGTCTCGAAGACGTTGCCCTTGGGTGTTGTACCGCCTTCGATCGCGGCCATGACTTCTTCTCCAACAACGAGTGTTGCCCCGGCCTCCGCTCGCCTGGCGCTCGTCGCCTTTGCGCCAACATCAACCATGCGTGCGGCGCCATCTTCGCCCAGATGAGTCAGTTCCTTCATCATGCCTCCGCTCCTGTGGTTGCTTCTTGCAACAGATTCACAACACAGGCCATACGCTTTCTCGCTTTAAAGGAGGTAACACGGGGCCAGATCGCCGGCGGCGAAGCTCTGTCTGGGTTCCACGCGCAGCAACGCGTTGGCCTGCGCTCCGGCAACAAGGTCGTGGGAGCCCTTCCAAGGTAGAGCGTAGACGATCGCGCCCTTGACCGAGGGTGTGACAAGCGCCGGGTGGAGCACCGTCCGGCGGCTGCGGTTGTGATAGGGTTCGGCGATCGCGGCTGTGGGGAGCGATTCCTCAAAAGCCGAGCCGTCTCCCGCGAGGGCCTCGACGAGGGGCTGGACAAAGAGTCGCCAGCCGACGAGCACGGCGAGGGGATTGCCTGGCAAACCGACGAAGTAGGTTTCGTTCACGCGGGCGACGAGAGTAGGCTTACCAGGTTTGAGCGAAACGCCGTGGAAGATCACCTCGCCACCGAGTTCCGCGATGACCCGGGGCACGAAGTCGTAGTCGCCGACCGAGACACCGCCGGAGCTGAGCACGAGTTCAGCCTTTTTTACGGCGCCCTCGATGGCTGCGCGGGTCGAAGCCTCATCGTCATCGACGCGCAGCGATAACCTCTGGATCAGGTCCTGGCTCTCGGCGAGCGCCGCGAGCATTGGTCCGTTTGAGTTGCGAATTTGCCCAGGTCCAGGTCGCACGTCGGTTTCGATGAGCTCGTGCCCAGTGATGAGGCAAGCGAGTTGCGGCCGGGGAACGACCCGTACCTTTGAGGCACCTCCGGCGGCCAGGAGCGCGACTCGGGCCGGCGTCAGCACGGCACCCGCCGAGGCAAGGAGATGGCCTCGTGCGAAAAGCTCGCCACGCCGGCGAACATTGCTGCCAGAGGGCAGAGCTTCGAGTAGCACCCGTCCCCGCGCATCGCGCTTGGCCTTCTCCTGCTGCACGACGGTGTCTGCTCCTGCCGGAAGCGGGGCACCTGTGAAAATACGTGCGGCGTTGCCTCGGGCAAGCGGCTCCGGCATCGCACCGGCGGGCAGCTCCAGGGCGACGGGCAGCGCCCCACCGTGGAGCAGATCGTCGTGGCGGGTCGCGTAGCCATCCATGGCGGAGAGATCGGCAGGAGGAAGATCCGCGTCTGCGTGCACCGCCCGTGCGAGACGCTGTCCCGCCGCTTCGGCAAGCGGACACTCGACTGCGGCCAGGGGCGTTACCCTGGTCGCGAGGAGCGATCTGGCTTCATCGATCGATAACATGATCGGATGATAGCAGCCCAAAGGAGCAGCCTGGAAAAGCTAGCTCGAGAGCGCGTCGAAATCTCGAGGTGTATTGATGTTCTGCCAGCCTGCGGCGAGTTCCTCGGGAGGTCTTGCGGTGCGGATCTTATCGTGCTCGATCAGGCGATGTGGGGCGAGCGGGCCGGTCGCGGCGAGCTCGGCGAGCAGCCCGGCGGTTTGCCCCTCGTAGACCGCGAGCAGGGGCTCGATTTTGCCCTCCTCTAGGCTTGGGAGCAGGCCCCAGATACCTGGTCGTCGTTGCGCGAGCAGCCACGCGACGACCGACGGCGTAATCAGGGGTAGGTCACAGGCGGTGATGACCCAGCTCGCCCCCGGAGCCCAGCGCACCGCGCTGACGAGCCCGGCGAGCGGGCCGGAAAGCTCGGGTGCGTCGGGCAGCCTGAGCGTTTCAGGGCGAGTCGTGATCTCGTGGCTCTCCCCGAGAAGCACGACCTTCTCCACATGAGGGGCGAGCGCGTCTTCCGCGCGAGCGAGGAAGCTACGGCCCTCGTACTCCAACCCAGCCTTGTTGCATCCCATTCTTCGGCTCTGACCGCCGACGAGAATACCACCGTAGATCGGACGCGCTGTCCAAGCGGATGGCAGCCAGGTGTCGAGGCGTTGCATAAAAAGTGCCTCGCGGTCGGCGTTCCAGGGAAGCACCTCGAGCAGTTCACTCAGATCATCGGGTCGTTCGCGTCCACCACCTTCAAGCCAGAGCTTCGGCAAGGGTGTCGTCTTGTGCCCTTCGACGAGCACGAGGTCGTGGTCGAGCAGCAGGTCAGCGAGCAAGACGGGCAACGGGCGCTGGGCGCTGGCATGGCGTCGCGTGAAGGTTTGGCTTGGCGAGCCGAGCACGATGTTCGCCCCCGCCCGGTAAAGACGGTCGGAGTCCTTGCCTTTACGGTCGACTTCGAACTTGTGGGCGTCGCTCTTGACCAGCGCGACGGAAAGGCCACGTTCCTTCAGACGCGGAATGATCTTTTCGAGGAGGGTCGTCTTGCCCGAACCGCTCCAACCACACAGCGCGAGCACGGGGCCGGGGGGGAAGACGGAGCGTTGTGCTCGCGCAGCGGAAGAACGGGGTTCACGGGGCATCAGGCTGGCTGTCCGTGGCGCGCCAAGGCACGCGGGTCAAGGGTTGCGAAACACGATCGGCGGCGGGACGCTATCTTCTTCTCCTGTGCGAGCATCTTTCGGGGAAGGATGGGCAGAGAAAAAACTGCGTAGCGCGTAACGTAGCTCGCCGGAAAGCTCCGTGATCTCCATCTTGTCGACCGGTTCGAAGATACAGGCACGCGCCTCGTAGGTCTCGTCGTCTCCCGGAAGCAGATAGCTAAAGCGGCTGTTCCCGCACTCGTTGTTCCAGCAGAATCGCCCGTAAGCAACATGCTCGGGACACAGATACTGGAAGCAGCGCAGAAGCGAGTTGTTTGAGGGGATCTTGGTGTCTCTGCTGAGCAGGCGGATCTCGAGCATCCGTTCGTAAGGGTTCAGGAACTCCGGGAGTGACATTGCTTTAGCCTTTGAACATGAGCAGCTGCATCTTGAAACGCTCTGGCGCCTGGACAGCGTGGGGCACGTCGGCCGGCATGAGGACGATCTCGCCGGCTTTCGTGCTCACCTTCTCGCCCCCGATGATCAACAGAGCTTCCCCGTCGAGCACTTGCACGTAGGCATCGAAGGGGGCGCTGTGCTCGCTGAGCTCTTGGCCTTTGTCAAAAGCGAAGACCGTCAGATTGCCGTTGGGTGCCCGGCGTAGGGTCTTGCTGACGATGGCACCGTCTTGGAAGTCGACCAGTTCCGCGAGCTTGACGGCCGTGGCGGAGGGGAAGACATAGGCCTTGTCACTCATCGTCAGGTCTCCATCATGTCTATTGGGGCGCGACGCGCGCCAGATGCCAAGACCGTAACATCTAACGCAGCGATTCTCCAAGCAAGCCGACCCTACTCGCCCCCTCTAGGTCGTCTCGATCCCTGCTCGGTTCTTATCGTAACGACGGAGACTGGCGTAGAAGCGGGTGGTGAAGAGCTTGCGCATCCCCGCCATCTTGGCTTCCTTGAGTATGTAACGCCGCCGCCGGCTTCGCGAAACGAGCCAGCGACACTCCCACGGGAGCATGACCAGTGAGACGTTGACCTTGGGCGCGATGTTGATCGGAAGTCCCTCGCGCAT
>CAYSMT010000100.1:0-7993 GCA_964432135.1 uncultured Acidobacteriota bacterium | reverse complement strand
CCCGGCGCGGCGCGTCGAGCAACAGGAAGGGGCGGGCGGGCAGCGGCAGCGGGAGCTCGGCGTCGGCCGGCGGTCGCAGAGGACGCGGAAGCAGAAGCGGCGGCGCCGCCACCGCGTCGGCACGCGGCGGAGGAGGCGCGGCGCCGTCTACGCCGGCGTCGACGCCAAGCCCGGGAGGATCGCCGTCGGCGGCTCGCGTCGCCACCCGAGTGGCTCCTGGAACAGACGCGGTCTCTCCAGAGGCCGCCACGACTCAGGCAATCCCAGAGCCGGGCGCCGTTGATTCGGAGCGCGTCCTAGCCGAACCGGCATCGTCGCTGGCCCGAGTCTTTCCTTCGACGGCATCGCTGGATGCCGACGGCTCGTCGGCCGCTCGCTCATTCGCATCGGGTCAGCCGCGAGCCGATATGGGGGGATCAGGAGGGTCATCGCTCCGTGCCGCTGAAGCCGGCGACGGTCCGGATACGGCGCCTGATCCCTTACGGCGCGACGTTGTCGATGGCGAGAGGGCGCAGCGTTTGGCGCGCAAGGAAGGGAGGCCCTGGCGCCGGCCGGAAGAGATCGTGACCTCGCATCGCGCCGGGAAGGTCAAGCTACGAAGTGCGAGTATTTCCCCCGCGGACACCAAGGGCGTCCCGTTTGTGAAGGACGCACTGCGCGATGCCCCGCGGCCCTCGCTGGCCTTCGAACAACTTGCTGTGCGTCATGCTGAGCTTGCCGCGCAGCTTCACCAGCAGGCCCACGGCGCGCAGCGGGTGGCTTCGCTTGGGAGCGATGCCGACGCCAGCGCCTCGGATCGTGTTGCGGCCGGACGCGAGTCCGCCTCTCCGGCACCCGTCGAGGCTGATCCCGGCTCGTCAATGGATGCGCCCGCTTCGCCCGCCACGGGTCGTGGGGAGCACGCGCACGTCATGGCCGGGAGTACGACGTCCCGGATCGCTAATGCATCCCTGGCGCGCTCCAACGCTGCCGCTTCTCATGCGGCGGGAGCCGCTCCCGCGTCTGGAGTTCAGGCCGGTGCGTCGCCCTCCTCATCGGGGGCGTCGGCGACCGTTGCGGCCCGGCAGACCTCTTCTCACGCTGTCGTCGAACAGGTTGTCTCCCGTCTCGCCGCGCTCCAGCCGGGTGGGCGTGTGACCATCGCTCTTGATCCCGAGAGGCTCGGCCGGGTTCTGCTGCGCTTCGTCCGTCGCGGTAACGAATGGACCGTGCGTCTCGTGACCGAGCACCCAGACGCGGCGGCCGCCCTCGCACGGGATCTCCCGCGACTTGAGCACGCGCTGGCCCGGGGCGGAGAGTCCTTCCGCATCGAAATCGGCCACGCATCCCAAGATGCCGCGACCGCCCATCATGAGGGGGCCGAGGCGCACGCCAGAGGCGGAAAGGACGACTCGGCGCAGGCTTGGAGTGGCCGGTCCGCTCCTCAGGGACGCGAGGTCGCAGTGCGCGCCCGTCCCCTGCCGGTGCCTCGACTGCTCGACGTCATGACCTGAGCCCACCACTGAGTCGTTTTCGCTCTCACAGCCCGGCCTCACTTCCTTCCTATCCGTTTCACTCGCAGCGCCACGCACCGGGTGATGAGGGGACGGGCTTGCCGGGCAAGGCGGAAAAAGTTGCCGCCTTCGAGAAGGTCATTGGCGGCAGAACCCTTGAAATGGGCGCTGCGGGCTGGCATGCCACTTGCTTTTCCTGCTTGCCAGGAGACCCACATGGAAGCCACTCAGACAAACAACACCCTCGACCCGAACAGCTACCGTGTCCAGGCCGAGACAACGCTCTTTACGACGAAGAAGCCCGAGTTGGGTAAAAACGAATTTCTGACGCTCTTGGTCAGTCAGCTCAAGAACCAGAATCCACTCGAACCGGTCAAGGATGCGGACTTCATTGCCCAGCTCGCGACCTTCTCGAGCCTCGAACAGCTCCAGGATCTCAACAAACGGATGGACTCGATGATCGGCGCACAGGGTCAACTCGTAAACAGCCAGTCGATGAATCTCGTCGGGCGCGAGGTCTTTGCGAAAGCTGATGGCAAGCTCCAGCTCCGCGACGACGGCGCCGAGGGCATCGTCTTCGATCTGCCCAAGGAGATCTCCGCTGCGCGGGTCGACATCCTTGATGAGAACGGCATGGTCGTGCGGACCGTCGAGCTGTCCAAGGATGAGCTCGGAGCCGGTCGCCATCGAGTGAACTGGGACGGTAAAAATGCCAGCGGTACGTCTCTCGCCCCGGGAATGTACTCGTTCCGGATTACCGCGACGGATGCGACAGGGACCGAGAAGGCGCTCAGCGGAATGATCGCGCTGCCCGTCGAAGGACTCAATGTCGGCGCCGGTGGCCTGTTCCTGATCTCAGGGAACCGCAGTCTTGCCTTTGATGACATCGTGGAGATTCGGGTACGGGAAGACAAGACAGTGCCCACCGAGCCCGTGAAAGACGCAAAAAAGTAATCAGAAGAGCACATCGCACCGCGGCGGCGAGACGGCTCCGCGGTCGGAGGGAGACGAGACATGGCACAGGGAGCTTTCTACACGGGATTGTCCGGGCTGCAAACCCACGCGAACGCGATCGAGGTCATCGGTAACAACCTCGCCAACGTGAACACCGTGGGCTTCAAGAGCAGCCGCGCGAACTTCGCAGACTTCTTCAATGTCGCTTCGGGTCACATCGGAGGCAGTGGCTCGACGAACCAAGTTGGTCTTGGCGCGGGCACAATGAGCATTCAGCAGCTCTTTCACCAGGGTGCGCTTCAGCCCACGGAGGTCGAGACGGATCTCGCGATTCAAGGCAACGGCTTTTTCAACCTCAAAACGGCTGATGGTCTGTCGGTCTACACTCGCGCGGGGAACTTTTCCTTCGATAACCTCGGTTATCTTGTCGACCCATCCGGCAATCGCCTCCAGGGCTACAATACCAAGGATGCCGAAGGTAACATCATTCCCACAGGGACGCTCGGAGATATTCAGGTCGCCACCGGGCTAACCGCACCACCAGAGACGACGAGCTTCTTTCGCATGAACATGAATCTCGATGCCGGGGAGGATCTCACGACGGAGTGGCGTCCCGACGTCCCGATTCACGACGCACTGGGTGCTGAGCACAGCATGGCCATCGTCTTCAATCCGGTCGACTCTGACTCTGACGGTACTCTCGATAGCTGGACCTGGCAGGCTCGCCTTTCCTGGGACGACGTCGCCGCGAGCCGAGGAGCGGGAGATCCCGACTACTATCTCGTCGGCTCGGGCACGATGGACTTCGACGGGACGGGCAAGCTCAACTCACCGGCAGCGAATGTCAGCCTGACCTTGCCCGCGTGGGCGAATGGCGCTTCCGGGCAGACCGTTGAGTGGCAGCTCTACGACGACAATAACGATGCCGTCGTGACCGGATATGCTGCGAAAACGGCGAACAACGCGCTCAACGTCAACGGCTATGGCGTTGGACGATTGCACTCGCTATCGATCAATGATGATGGCCTGATCTCCGGCGTGTTCACCAACGGACAGACGCTGCAGCTCTCGCAGATCTCGATGGCCACCTTCAACAACCCCGACGGCCTCTTCCGCCGCGGCGACAACACCTATCTCGCCTCGGTTGGCTCTGGAGCTCCTGCGGTCGGTACGGCGCAGAGCGGGGGCCGGGGAGCGATCATCGCCCGTGCGCTTGAGCTGTCGAATGTCGACATCACCGAGCAGTTCACCAACATGATTGTTGCCGAGAGAGGCTACCAATCCAACAGTCGCGTCATCACGACAGCCGACGAGGTGCTTCAGGAAACGCTCGCCATCAAACGCTGATTCCTTTTTCGAAACTCGCTCCCTCGCGGGCGCGGCCCTCCGGCCGCGCCCGCCCCTTTTCTGAAAGCGAAGGTCTCGTCAGGAGCGCCGCTTGAAACCCGCAGGGATCGCGACCTCATCGTCGCTGACCGTGCTGCCTGTCGCCGTGATCTCGCTTGTCGTGTGTAAGGTCATCGTGCGCCCTGGTGTGCCTGCGTCCGGGGCATCCTCCTTTGAGCGCTTACGGCCAAGGCCGAGACCCTTGAACATCCCGCCGAGCGAGCGCGGGCGCGCGGCTGTGCCGGCGCCTCCCGCCGGGGGGTTGCTTCCGGCGACGGTCTCGACAGTCAACTCGGTGCGCATCGAGCTGCCCTCGAACGCCGACTCCTTCTCTTGAAAGGCCTTCATCGCCTCCCCGAGCGCATGGCCACCCGTCATGTCGCCAAACTGCTGGCCGAGCTGACGCAGGCCCGTCATCACATCGAGCTTCTCCGCGAAGCGTCGCTGGAAGTTCATCATCTCGGCCAGCTCCGAGAGCCGAGGCCCTTGCCAGGTGTGCGCAGTCAAGATAGTTCCACCCCCTTTCTCGAGAGTGCTTCCCTTGGGGTAGAGGGTGATCGTCACGACGACCTCCCGGCATGACTTGCCTCCAATGATCTCGCGTTGGCCGGTTTCGTCGACCTTGATCTCGGTGACGTACTCAGGAGTCGGCGTGCTTCCTTCTGCCTTGGCTCCTGAGAAGGGTGAGGCGCCGCCGAGTTGCTGGCGAACATCCTTCATCTGTTGGCGAAATGCCTCGAAGCTCATCTCGGTGTAGCGCTTCTTCTTGAAGTCGATGGTGTAGATCTTTTCCGCTGCGAGATCTATGAGCTGTCCGCTGCGGCCCGTGCGCGTCATCATCCGCTGACCCTTGATCCGGATCTGGCTGGTGATGCCCTGCGCGGCTTGCTTGCCGCCGAGGAGCTTGGCCATCTTGCCGACGCTGCCGCCCAGCTCGCTGCGCGTGAGCTGGTCGACTCGGGCATCACCCATCGAGACGGTGAAGCTGCCCAAAAGCATGATTGTGGTGATCATCAGGATGTTGCACGTTTTTAACAAGGCGTTTCTCCTCCCAAATTGGCGGACACTTACCGCCCGGTAGATGCTGTTTCGAGTCCAGTATGCACGCTCTGTGCGCCAGGAAAAGTCTTCCGCGCCCGGTACTTTTTGGCGAAATGGGCTTGACTCCCGCAAGAGCGCACTTCGCGAGTCATCAAAGCGTCAAGCGCCCGTCAGATCAGCACGTTTCCCTGGCGGGGGGCCGGCGGATCGGATGTTCCGAACAAGAACAAATACGATGACCTTGTGCTCAACTTACTGTTGTAAATAGAGTTACGTCAAAAGTCGCAGGCAGGCATGCCATTTGCTTCCAGGCGAGTGAGAAGGAGATGCGCCATGGCCCAGTCCGGCGAGAAGACCGCTTCGCTCGAGGAGCTTTTCCAACGCGATGCATTCAAGCCTTTGCCGTTGACCCTTTCGGCGCGCCTGGCCTCCGGTCATGCGCCGTTGCAGGACCTGCGCCTGCTTGAGCCAGGTGGGCTCGTCAGCCTCGAGACGCCTGTCGGTGATCCTTCGGAGCTCATCGCGGAAGGTCGGGCCATCGGAGCCGGTGAGATCGTCGAAATCAAGGGCACGCTGGCCTTTCGTATCACGAGGTTGGGGAAGTAGCCGATGAACGAGGCTGCCGGCTTGGGAATGCTCGAGATACTCCGCGTGCTCGCGGCGCTTGCCGTTGTTGTGGGCCTTGCTGTCGCCAGTGGTTGGTTTCTCCGTCGTCGCGGAGGTCGTGGCCTCGCGCGCTCCCTGCGTGTTGAAGAGCGTTTGCAGGTTTCTCGTGGCGTTCAATTGCTCATCGTCGAGGCGGATGCCAAGCGTCTGCTCGTTGGTGTGAGCGAGAAGGGTGTCCAGCTCGTCGGAGAGCTCGAAGCGGCGCCCGTTACGCGCTCCGAGTGTGCGGGGGAGGAAGAGCCGTCGCATAGCAGGTCCACCTTGGTGGCCCAGGCCCCTCATGCCTTAGCGGGCACGATCAACTTCGCCAAGGTGCTGGCCGGCCGGTTACGCGCCCGCGGGGGTGTGTCGTGATGGGCCGCTTCCTTTGCTTGCTGCTGCTTTTCGCGCTCTTCGTGCCCGGCGCGTTGGCCGAGCAGTCGACCCTCGAGATCAAGCTCGACGACCCGGCGGCCGGGGGCCTCTCCTCGGGGGCAGTGCGTATCGTTGTCATGCTCACGCTGCTCTCCGTGGCCCCCGCGATCCTGCTCCTGATGACCTCCTTCGTGCGCTTGATCATCGCCTTTCACTTCTTACGTCAGGCGATGGGTACGCCTCAGGTGCCGCCGAATCAAGTGCTCATCGGCCTCGCGCTATTCTTGAGCTTCTTCATCATGTCGCCCGTCATCGATCAGGTGAACAAGGCGGCTTGGACGCCCTACGAAGATGGCGAGCTCAGCGCGATGGAGGCTGTCGACGCGGCCTCGGGCCCTTTCAAGGACTTCATGCTGCGCAACACACGTCAGGAGGATCTCAAGCTCTTCATCGGCATGGCGCGCATCGAGCGTCCCAAGACGCGCCAGGATCTTCCGATGAAGGTCGTCGTGCCTTCCTTTGTGATTTCCGAGTTGCGCGCCGGCTTCGAGATCGGCTTCCTGCTTTTCTTACCCTTTATCGTCGTCGATCTGGTCGTCGCTTCCGTATTGCTATCCATGGGCATGATGATGTTGCCGCCTGCGATGATCTCCCTGCCGTTCAAGATCATGCTCTTTGTGATGGTCGATGGATGGTCTCTCGTCACCGGCTCCCTCGTCGCCGGATTTCACTGAAGAGGGGGGCGCGTGGACGAAGTCATGGTGGTCAACGTCGGACAGGAGGCGATCAAAACAGCACTATTGATCGGCCTCCCCGTACTGTTGGCAGGAATGCTCGTCGGTGTGGCCGTGAGCATTTTTCAGGTTGCGACATCGATCCAGGACATGACGATCACCTTCATTCCGAAGATCCTCGTCGTCTTTGGCGTCATCGCGCTCTTGATGCACTGGATGCTGCGCGTGTTGATGACCTTCATGGCGCACGTGCTCGACCTTGTCGCGGGATTGGGAGGCTGAGCATGGAAAGCCTGCTGATCACCCTGCCTTGGGAAAGTAGCCTCGCCGCCTTCGCGCTCGTCTTACGTGCCGGGGCCTTCATGAGCGTCGCACCGGTCGTCGGAGCCGAGGGCGTGCCCGTGCGCGTGCGCTTTGCCTTCGCACTGCTCTTGGTGATCCTCCTCGCGCCCGTTATCCCCCCGCTGCCGGCAAACATCTCCCTCGTTCGTCTCGTCTTCTTCGAGGTCCTCGTCGGGTTGATCCTCGGCTTCGCCGGTCGGATGGTGCTCAATGCCGCACTTTTCGCAGGAGGTGTCGCGTCCTTCCCCTCGGGTCTTGCGCTTGCCAACGAGCTGGACCCGGTAACGCAGATCAATATCCCTGCCCTGGGCGTGTTCTACCGCCTGCTCGCCGTGTTGGTCTATCTCGCGATCGGTGGGCACCGTCAGCTCGTGACGGCCCTCGTGCGCTCCTACGAGATCGTACCGCCGGGAACGGCGAGCCTCGACGGCCCTTGGGCCGCCGCGGCCGTCTCACTGACGGGGCGGGTGATCCTACTCGGTGTTCGCATCGCCGCTCCGGTGATCGTCTCTGGGTTGCTCGTCGACACGTGCATGATGCTCGTCGCACGGGCCGTACCCCAGATGCAGATTTTGATCGTCGGAGCTCCCGTCCGTCTCGGCTTCGGTCTGCTTGCGGTCGGTTTCTCGCTTCAGGTTCTGATTCCCCTCGTGCGCGTCTCGCTCAACGGTGCGCTCGGGGACGCCTACCGCCTGCTCGGTTCGCTGGCGGGGGCGTGAGGCGCGGCGATGGCTAAAGATCAGCCCGACAAGAGCCAGAAGACCGAAAAGCCGACCGCGCGCCGGCTGAGGAAGGCCTACGAGAAGGGCAACCTGCCGCGCTCGCAAGACCTCGGCCAGGCCGTGTCCCTCGGTGTTTTCCTGCTCTGGGGTAGCTTCGGTGGTGCCGCCTTCCTCGGTGCACTGATGCGACAGACGCACGACGCCTTGCTTGCGGCGGGTCGCCACAAGATCGACGGTTTCATGTACGACCAGCTCCTCGACTCGGCGCTGGTCGCGATGAAGGTCCCCCCCCCCCCGCTCC
>CAYSMT010000099.1:0-8018 GCA_964432135.1 uncultured Acidobacteriota bacterium | reverse complement strand
CGACGATCTCCTGAGCTTGCCGCTTGGTCCCGACGAACATGATCGTCTTGCCCTGGGCGGCCATGTCCTGCACGAAACCCAGTGCATCTTTGAACAGCTCGACCGTCTTCTGCAAATCGATGATGTAGACGCCACCGCGCAAGCCAAAAATGTAGGGGCGCATCCGCGGATCCCAGCGCGCCTTCTGATGGCCGAAATGGGCGCCCGCTTCAAGAAGCTCACGCAGAGATACCGACACCTTATCCATGAAAACCTCCGACTCAGGCGCAAGCTTGGGCAAGCCAGCAGCCTTGGGTTGTCGCCAGACGGCAAGCCCTCGTCCTTGGCCGGGAGAGTCGCGAGGACTCCACACCCCGGACCAGCAACAGACGAGCGATCAGCGCTTCGAGAACTGGAAGCGCGCCCTTGCGCCCTTCTGGCCGTACTTTTTGCGCTCGACCTCGCGGGCATCGCGGGTGAGCAGTCCTTCACTCTTGAGCTTCGGGCGCAGCTCGGCATCGAACTCGAGCAGAGCCCGTGCGATACCGAGACGGAAGGCACCAGCCTGGCCGGTCATCCCTCCACCCTTGATATTGGCGATGATGTCGAACTTGTCGCCTTGTTCGGTGACCGTCAGCGGAAGCTTGATGTTCTCGCGAGCCGTCGCAGAGAGGAAGTACTCCTCGAAGGGACGGTGGTTGACGGTAATTTGGCCACTGCCGGGACTGATGTAGACCCGCGCGACGGATTCTTTGCGGCGACCTGTGCCGTTGTACTGCACTCCACTCATCTCGAGACCCTCAAGCCTTCAGTACCCATGGCTGTGGCTGCTGCGCCTCGTGCGGGTGATCGCCGCCAGCGTAGACACGCAGTTTCGTGAACATCTGTCGCCCGAGGCGATTTTTCGGCAGCATCCGTTTGACGGCGAGCGCAACAACTTGCTCGGGCTTCTTCGCGAGCAAGTCGCCCGCGCTGATTTCGCGAATACCGCCCGGATGGCCAGTGTGACGGTAGTAAATCTTCTGCTCTGCCTTGCGCCCCGTCAGCTTGATTTTCTCCGCATTGACCACGATGACGTGGTCGCCGGTATCGAGAAAGGGCGTGAAATAGGGCTTGTGCTTGCCGCGCAGACGCGTGGCCACCTCGGACGCGAGACGCCCGAGCGACAGGCCCGTGGCGTCCACAACCCACCAGCTCCGGTGGATCTCGGACGGCGACGGGACGAAGGTCCTCATGCTCTTGGCTTCCACGGGTCGTTTCCTTCTCCAGGGACACCCGCGCAGGGCGGCCCCTCGCTTGCTTTTCGCTTCGTGGCTTGGGATGCGCACGCATATCGTGCGAGGCCGAGTTCTCAAGCGCAAAAAAGACCTGCCGCGCACACCGCCAGCGCGCGCGGAAAAGTCGGGGGAGCGTACCCGCCGCCAGGGGAGCTGTCAAGGATAGGGCCCATTTCCATACGAAGATCTCAGTCCGATGGCTTTTGTTGTGGAGCAAAGCGGCTCGCCCCCCCCCGTAGGCTCAGCGCGTCGAAGCCCTGGCGCCGCAGGTTGCGTGCGACCCAGCTACTGCGCAGGCCGAACTGGCAGACGATGACGCAGCTCTGATCCCGTGGAATCCCCAGCGGATCAGCGCTCAAGCTCGCCGCCTCCACGAGGCGGGCGCCCGAAGGATGCCAGGCTTCATAGAGCTCGGGTGGGCGGATGTCCAACACAAGAGCGCCGTCAGGAATCTCGTCCACCTCCTCCCGAAATCCCGCCATGGGGACGGGCGCTGGCAGGTCGAGACGTTCCGCGAGATGGGCGGCCTCCCAAGGATCGAAGCTCATCAGCGCCGTCGCATCCCGCGTCTCGCGCCGGCTCGCCCCCGTCGCCGGATGACGCGGGACGAGGGCGCAGTACTCGGGCACCGAGACCGAGAGGTCGTGCGTCCCGATCTCCCGCGCGAGCGCGATGATCTCCTCTTTGGTGTGCGTCAATAGGGGTCGGTGAATCGGGACATTCTCGGGCGCCTCCAGCGCTCGAAGGTTCTTGAGCGTCTGGGAGGAGACCTGGCCGAGAGACTCCCCCGTGAAGATCGCCTCGGCGTGGACGAAACGGGCGATCGACGCGGCGACGCGATACATGAGCTGTTTGAGCACGAGCTGGCGCATACGCTCGCTGACCCGCGCACCGAGCATCTCCGCTACGGCCTCAAAGGGCACGACAAACAGGCGCGACGAAGCCCCCGCGGACCATTGGCTCTGCAGATGGTTGGCGATGGGCAGAACGGCCCGCTCGTGGGCAGGCCCACCGAGGCGGCAGAAGACATAGTCGAGGCTGACGCCCCGGCGCATAGCCAGCCACGCGGCGACGGCGGAGTCGAAGCCCCCCGAGAGCAGTAGCACACCACGCCCCTCGACGCCGAGGGGCAGGCCCGGCACGGCGGGCAGCCGCTCGGTGTAGAAACGCGCGACGCCGCCACGGAGCTCGATCTGTACGGTGACCTCCGGCCTCGTGAGCTTCACCGCGCCGAAGGGCATCAAAGCGCCGCCGAGGGTCTCGTTGACCTGCTGGCTGCCAAAGGCGTGCTCGCCCCGGACCTTCGCCCGCACAGCGTAGCTGCGACCCCGCACCCGCTCGGCGAAGATATCGACGCCACGCGCAATCAACGCATCGAAGCTCGTAAAGGGCTCCTCAAGACAGGGCGAGACCGAGTGCACTCCGAAGATGCGCCGAGCCGCCTCGAAGGCGCGTTCATCGTCGCTCTCGAGGTAGAGGCGCACATGATCCCGCGTGACGCTCCCGGAGATCCCCTCCCCTTCGAGCGCAGCACGCAGGTTGGCGGCGAGCCGGCGCGTGAAGCGCGCGCGGGTCTTCGCCGCCTTGGTCATGATGTCACTCGAGATGCGCAGGAGAGCCTTCATGGGCGGGGATAGTACCCCATTCCTCCCGCGTGTCAGCGCCCGAGGATCGTCCCGTGGTAGATCGCCTTGATCGCGTGCAGGCGGTTCTCGGCCTGGTCGAAGATCACCGAGCGTTCATGATCCGCGATGGTGTCCGTGACCTCGTCGCCTCGATGGGCGGGCAGACAGTGCATGAAGATCGCAGCGGGGCCCGCCAGAGCGAAGAGGCCTTCGTTGACCTGGTAGGGTTCGAAGAGCAAGCGCCGGGCCTTGGCCTCGTCTTCCTGCCCCATCGAGGCCCAGACATCGGTATAGACCACGTCGGCGCCGGCCACACCCTCTTCGATGTCGGCGGTGTAGAGAATCTCGCCCCCCGTTTCACTGGCGATCTTACGCGCGGTATCGCTTACCCGCAGATTGGGCTCGAAGCCCTCGGGGCCGACACAACTGATCTTCATCCCAGCAAGCGCACCCGCGATGAAGAGCGAGTGGGCGACGTTGTTGCCGTCACCGATATAGGCCAGATGCTTACCCCGCAGCGCGCCGAGGTGCTCGCGCACGGTCAGTAGGTCCGCGACGGCCTGGCAAGGATGCAGAAGGTCGGTCAGGAGATTGACGACCGGCACTCCCGCCACCTCGGCCGTCTCTTCGACCAGTGCCTGGGAGAAGGTGCGCATACAGATGATGTCCACCCAGCGCTCGAGGTTGCGAGCAACATCAGCCACGGACTCGCGCTGACCGATGCGACCCATCTCCGGCGTCTGTGTAATGGCCGTGCCGCCAAGCTGCGCGATGCCGACCTCGCCGGTCACACGTGTCCGCAACGATGGCTTCTCGAAGTAGAGGAAAACCGTCCGGTTGCGCAGGCTATCGCCGTACTTCACGGGTTGCTTCTTGATCTCCAGCGCCAGATCAAGCAGTGAAGCGAACTCTTCCGGGCTCCAGTCCCAAAGGGCGACAAGGTCCTTACCTTTCATGTCTTTCCTCCTCCGCCGCGACACACTGGCAACGTCTCGCGGCCACCAGCGGGCGAGCAAGCGCCGCGCGTGCTCGGAGCGTCGCGCGGCGCATCTTAACGCAGCCTCATCCTGCCAGGCTCGTGATTCAGCGAGCTTTCTTGATCAGCGGCTCGAGGAGCTGCGCAAGATTCGGCTCGCCCTGCTCTGCGAGATCATAGGTGACGCGCACGGCCGACTTGGGGAAGCTGACGAGACGACGCAGGTCGATCGGCGTGCCGATCACGTAGGCATCCACGGCGTCCTTGGCCGCATCGATCGTGGCCTGAAGGTCGGCGATCTGCTGCTCGGAGTAGCCCATCGCGGGCAGCACGGCACCCGTACTCGGGTACTTGTCGTAGGTCGCTTTGATCGAGGCCACAGCAAAGGGGTGTGGATCGACGATCTCGGCAACCTTGGCCCGCTGCGCAGCCACGACGCCGGCACCGAAAGCCATGCCGCCATGGGTCAGGGTGGGCCCGTCCTCGACGACGAGGACCTTCTTCCCGGCCAGCTCCTCGACCCTCTCCGTCGTCACGGGTGACTCGGCGAGGATGATCTTCGCGGCGGGGTTCAACCGAGCGAGATTGGCCTTGACCGTAGCGACATCGTCAGGCTTGGCGGTGTCGAGCTTGTTGATCACGAAGACGTCGGCTTTACGCGTGTTCGCCTCGCCGGGGTGGTAGCTCTCCTCATGTCCGGGCCGCAGCGGATCGACGACGACAACATGTAGGTCCGGCTGGTAGAAGGGCAGGTCGTTGTTGCCACCATCCCAGAGGATGATGTCGGCTTCCTGCTCGGCCTGACGCAAGATGGCCTCGTAGTCGACGCCGGCATAAATGATGTTGCCCGCAGCGATATGCGGCTCGTACTCCTCGCGCTCCTCGATCGTGCACTCGTGCTTGTCCATGTCTTCAAGGGTCGCGAAGCGCTGGACCGCCTGCTTGGCGAGGTCCCCGTAGGGCATCGGGTGACGGATGGCAGCGACCTTCAGGCCGGCGGCTTGAAGAATCTCGCTAACCCGGCGCGTGGTCTGGCTCTTGCCACAGCCCGTGCGAACCGCGCAGATCGACACCAGGGGCTTGGTCGACTTGATCTCGGTGGCCTTCGGGCCCTGGATGGTGAAATCGGCACCCGCGGCGAGAGCCCGGCTCGCAAGATGCATCACCGTCGCGTGGGGCAGATCGGAGTAGGCATGGATGACCTCGTCAGCGTCGTACTTGGTGATGAGTTCTTCGAGCTGGCTCTCATCATGGATCGGGATACCCTCCGGATAGCTCTCTCCAGCCAGCTCCGTGGGGTATCTCCGGCCGTCGATATCCGGAATCTGCGTCGCCGTAAAGGCCACGACCCGCACGGCGTCATTTCCGCGAAAAGTGACGTTGAAGTTATGGAAATCGCGGCCGGCCGCCCCGGCGATAATGACTTTCTTCTCCGACATCGAGTGTCCTCAACCGATCTGTGGATCGAATGAAAGAATGGGGGGGATAGGTGGGGCTAGCTTACCCTTGATTCAGTCTCGCTGCCGCCTCGGGCCATTCCCAGCCAGCCCTTGCCAGAGACGACGCCCCGGAGGAGAAACGAAGGGCGACCCTTCAGGACGTGCCGAGCAGTTCCTCGAGCTCTAATTCCTCGATGCCCAGGGAAATCGCGGCGATCTTGCGGTCACCGCCGGCGCGGTTCATGGCGACGGATACGCGGATCTTGCGCGCATTCTCGGACGCTCGTTCGACAACCTCGGCCAGCGGTGCGTCCAACGGAGCAATGCGAGAGAGTGCGCTGGCGTCAGGGTCTTCGACCCGAGCCCGTAGCTCGAGATCAACCGGTTGGATCACCTCGCCTTGGGTCAGCACACAGGCGCGTTCGAGCTCGTTCTCCAGCTCGCGTACATTGCCCGGCCAGCGATAGGCCACCATGCGAGCCATGGCCTCATCGGACAGCGCCAGCCCTGGGCGCGAGAGCTTCTCCGCCAAGCGATCCATGATGGCGCAGGCGAGGACCGGGATGTCTTCCGGCCGTTCACGCAACGAGGGCAAAGTGATCGGCACGACGGAGAGGCGGTAGTAGAGATCCTCTCGGAAGCGCTTGCCCTCGACCTCCTGCTTGAGTTCGCGATTCGTCGCCGCGATGATGCGCACATTGGCCGTGCGGGTGCGTATCCCCCCAATCCGGTCATAGCTCTTGTCTTGCAGCAGCCGGAGGATTTTAGCCTGGAGGCTGATCGGCATCTCACCAATCTCGTCGAGAAAGAGCGTCCCCTTCTCGGCGGCCTCCACCTTACCGATGGCCGTCGCGTTGGCTCCCGTGAAAGAACCCTTCTCGTGGCCGAATAGCTCGTTCTCGAGCAGGGTGTCCGGAATCGCGGCACAGTTGATGGCGATGAAAGGCCCCTTGCGCCGCGGTGAAAAGGCATGCAGCGCCTGGGCGACGAGTTCCTTGCCAGTGCCCGACTCGCCGAGGATCAGCACCGTGGCATCCGAGGGCGCCACCCGCTCGACGAGACGCGCGACTTCTTGCATCGGCACGGCTCGGCCGAGCATCTTGGGCACGCCCGGCCCCGCCGAGAAAAGATGCCCGCTCGAGCGGGCGGCCCGACGCGTGACGAGCACGCGCAGCGTCTCGGGAAGCTCTCCCCGAAGCTGCTCGGGGAAGAGGGCCTCCTGAGCCCCCCCCCGCAGTGCGGCGGCCACCTGGACGCCACTGAGCCCCTCCGCGTAGACCACGACGGGCACCGCAGGCGCCACGACCCGCAACGCCTTGATCACCTCACGCCAGACGGGGCCGGTCGGATCGAGGGTGCGCCCGTCGAGCACGACAGCACCGATATTGCCCCGCTTGCCCAGGCGCACGGCAAGAGTGTCGATGTCCACGAACTCCGCCTCACCCTCGACGCAGCCGCTGAGCGTTTCGCACAGCGCGGCACAAACCTCGGCGCTTTCGCTGGCCAGCAACAAGGGAACGAAGCTCTTCTTCGGACTTTTCTTCGACGAGGCAGAGGGCACGAAGGGTTCCTTCCGGCGGAGGCGACAACCTCAACTCGGGCGCGAAGACGCGCCACGGCAAATCCAGGCTCATGATACTGGATTCGCGGGGGAACCACACTCTTCTGTGCCCGCAGTGTGATAGACAGCCCGCGGGGACCGTATCTCGGTCCCGCTGAGCACACCTGCGGGAACAGAGACAGCCCGGCGAGCTAGCGTTGGAGCTTCAGCAACTCTTGCTCGAGGCGAGCGATCTCTTCTTTGGTCACCTTCACACGCTGGACGTTATCCATGCCTTTCTGAGCCGCGGTCTCTTTCTTGGTGGACTTACCCCGGGGCAGGTAGGGATTGCGCAGGCCGAGCAGCTTCTTCTTCAGCCGGTCGAGATCGGCCTGGATCTTATTGATCTGGGCTTGCTTGTCCGCTTGGCGGCGGCTGGCCCGGCGCTCCTTGCGCGCTTCCTTCTTGGCCTGCTTGTCGAGTTCACCGAGGAAGGGGGTGTAATCCGGGCTCCTTGGCTTGGCATCTGAGCGGCCATAACGCTGGGTCAGGCTGTCGTTGGTGATGACGATACGGACTTCGCCGTTGGGCTCCTTGCGGGTCGGGAGCTCTGTTTTCTTGATGGGACGCGGAAGAACGGGAGGCGCGGCCTTGCGCGGGGTCTTAGCCGCACCCGTCGCCGGCGTCGCCTCCGATGCCGGTGACGCGGGACGAGCCTTGCTCGCCGGGCTCTTCGGCGCGGCTTTCTTGCCTTTGTCCTTCACTTTATTGGGCGTGACGGGTTTGACCGCCAGGGCCGGTGACGCCACAGCGAACGCGCAGCTAGCGACGAGCGCCACGAGCCAGATCTTTGTTCGAGACATACGAACTCCCTTCGCCCCTCTGGCTCCCTCCACCTGATCAATATGGCACCGCGGCGGTGCCTACGGCAAGTCAAGCATGCCCTTTCGAACATCTCCGAACTATCGTGGCCTCAGTAGACGACCCTCAAACCCTCGACAACGACGCGAGGGGCACCGGGTGGCCCGGGCCGATCTCCGTCCTGCCAGCGCGCGGCCACGAGCACGGGCGCGGCGGTGCCGTCGGCCTCGAAGCGCCCGGCACGAATCTGTCCGGCGAGCTCGAGCGGGCCCAGTACCTTCAAGGAACGCTCGACGGCCAACGTGCCCACGAAGTGCCGTG
>CAYSMT010000098.1:0-8039 GCA_964432135.1 uncultured Acidobacteriota bacterium | reverse complement strand
CTTGCATGGCTTGCACGGAGTGTGGATCCTTAGCGGTTGAGATCATTGCGGGCAAGGAGTTCACACTGCGCTCGCTGGAGGTGAGCTGATGTGCCGAGACTGCGGCTGCGAAGAGGGCAATGCCCGCGCCTATTTCCACGATCATGAGCACGACCACTCGCACCGTCACGACCGTGGGTCGCTCCATCCCCATGGAAGTGAGGCCCATTCCCATGCGCACGGACACACGGTTTTTCAAGGGAGCGAGCTGCATCTTCCGGCGGGCGGCGAGGGCGTTCAGATACACATCCATCACCACTACTACGGAGCGGATCAAGGAGCCGCCGCACCTCGGGCGACAGGTGAACGGCGACGGGTCGAGGTCGAGTCGGCCGTGTTGGCCAAAAACGACGCCGTGGCGGCGGAGAATCGTGCGTGGCTCGCTGAGCACGGCGTGCAAACGATCAACCTGATCTCGTCCCCAGGAAGCGGCAAGACGCTGTTGCTCGAGAAAACTCTCGAAGCGCTCGCCGGAGAGATGCCCTGCGGAGTCATCGTCGGAGATCAGCAGACAGACAACGATGCCCGGCGCCTTGACCATCCGGGGGTGCGGGTTCGTCAGATCGAGACCCGTTCGGCCTGTCATCTCGGAGCGGAGCAGGTGGCGCGTCACCTTGGTGAGGTCGTGGGAGATGGATTGCGGCTGCTGTTCATCGAGAATGTTGGCAATCTCGTTTGTCCTGCGGCCTTTGATCTCGGGGAGCTGCACAAGATCGCGCTGCTTTCGGTGACAGAGGGGGAAGACAAGCCTGTAAAGTACCCGCTGCTCTTCCACGATGCCCCGGTTGTCGTCATTACTAAGACGGACCTCGTTCCGCACCTCGACTGGGACCGGGAGGCTTGCCTTGCCTCGATCCGCACCGTCCGACCCGACGCACGGATCATCGAACTCAGCGCTCGCAGCGGCAACGGCATGGGCGAGTGGTTCGACTACTTACGCTCACTCTAAGGTGGGAAGAGGGTGCCAGCCCTCTGTTTCTGGCACGTTCTTTTTACCCAGCGCGTTTTCGCTGCTTGGCTTCCTCGACCCTCGTGAGAGAACCGCTCGTACGGAATATCGCTGCGGCCGTGGTTGGGCAGCGGGGCAGGCAAGCACCGCAGTGGTGACAGAGCTCCTGTTCGATGTGGAAGGGGTCGCCGTTTTTCTCGCCGACGATAGCGCCGGTTGGGCACACGCTCTGGCACGATCCACATGCCGTGCAGCGTTGGGCTTCGATGTGGTACTTGACGAGCGCCTTGCATTCGAAGGCAGCGCACTCGCCATCTCGCACATGGGCTTCGTACTCTTTCCGGAAGTACTTAAGAGTCGTCAGGACAGGGTTCGGGGCTGTTTTCCCGAGTCCGCACAGCGATCCGGCGGAGATCGTCTCGGCCATCTCCTCGAGCTTATCGAGGTCGTCCATGTTGCCTTTGCCCTCGGCGATGCGTTCGAGGATGTTGTACATCACGGCAGTGCCGATTCGGCAAGGTGGGCACTTCCCGCAGGACTCATCCTTTGTAAAGGAGAGAAAGAACTTGGCGAGACCGACCGCGCAGACGTCTTCGTCGATGACGACCATGCCACCCGAACCCATGATCGAGCCGGCGGCCGCGAGCGCTTCGTAGTCAACGGGTAGATCGAGCTTCTCGGCCGGAAGGCAGCCTCCAGAAGGCCCCCCCGTCTGCACGGCCTTGAACTTCTTCCCCCCAGGGATGCCTCCACCGATGTCATAAACGATCTCACGCAGCGTCGTTCCCAGGGGTACCTCAATCAGTCCCTTACGTTTGATCTTTCCGGCGAGCGCGAAGGTCTTGGTTCCCTTGCTTGACTTGGTGCCCCACTGGCGATACCACTTGAAGCCCTCGCGTAGGATCAGGGGGAGGTTGGCGAGGGACTCGACGTTCTGAATCACCGTGGGCTTGCCCCACAGCCCTTCGTTGGCAGGGAAAGGTGGACGCGGCTGAGGCATACCCCGCCGACCTTCGATCGATGCGATTAACGCCGTCTCTTCGCCGCAGACGAAGGCTCCGGCACCGATCTTGATCTCGAGATCGAAGGAGAACTCGTTGCTGAGGATTCTTTCGCCGAGCAAGCCGAGCTCGTGCATCTGGCGAATCGCCCCCTCGAGGCGTTCGATCGCGAGTGGATACTCGGCGCGGCAGTAGATCTTGCCGTGAGATGCGCCGATAGCGAAGCCGGCGATCAGCATCCCTTCGAGGACGGCCAGGGGATCGCCCTCGAGTAAGGAGCGGTTCATGAAGGCTCCTGGATCCCCCTCATCGGCGTTGCAGATCAGGTACTTCGGCGAACCAGGGGAAACGCGGCAAAAGTGCCACTTGAGCCAGGCCGGGAAGCCAGCACCGCCGCGGCCACGCAGATCGGAGCGCTTGACCTGTTCGATGACCCCCTCCGGGCCGATCTCGAGCGCTTCGAGAAAACCGCGGAACCCCCGACGTGCGAGATAGTGCCGGATCTTCTCTGGGTCGATGATGCCGCAGTTGCGCAGGACGTTGCGTTGTTGGCCTGCGAGCATCGGGTGCTTCATGAAGGGACCTATGCCCTTATACTCTTCGTCGTTCATTACGCCGAGAGCACATTCGGAGCAAGGGTCATCCCCTATAATATGTCGCGAGACAATATCTACGATTTCTTTTGGCCCAATGTTTCCATAACAAATCGAAGGTGCACCCGGTTTCTGCACGATTACCAGAGGCTCGAGCGAACATGGTCCCAGGCAGCCGGATGAAACGATGTGAGCTTCTATTCCGCGATTTGCGAGCTCTGAGCGCAGAGCCTCGATGACCTTGTTGGCTCCGGCCGCCTTGCCGCAGGTTGCGGCTCCTACATAAAAAACAGGATGGTCGCCTTCTGTGAGCTCTCGCCATTCATGTTCTGCGATTTGGTATTCTTTCAAGAGGCGATTCATCGGGCTCTGTCTCCCGTGAAGACTGCGAGGACCACCTTGCCGAACACTCACAGCGCGGGCGCGTGGCTATCGCGGTGCTACTGACTAGTAATTTAAGCATCGCAAGTTGTACACGCAGCGGAGCGGAGAAGCAACAACCTTTCTCGCGCCTCGTTTCGCACATCTTCCGTGAGCTATCCTGCAGCGCCCGTAGAGGAGAGTTCGCCGCATGCGGCGCTTGCGCTTCTCTTGCGTGCGAGCCAAGCTGGCGCATCATGGGGCCGGAAGCGAGGTGAGGCGTGGACGAGAAGACCGGGCGCAGCTGCGCGGAATGCAAGCACTTCATCGACGATCCCCATGAGCTCGAGAAGATTTTCGACGGCGTCAATATTCTCTCCTCGACCTACGGTTCCACACGGGGCGATGCCGGTATCTGCCGGCTGCAGGATACCTTCCAGCTCCCGGTCTATGTCTGCGCGGAGTTCGCGCCACGGGACTGAGCACGCCCCACTGCGCTGGGCTGTTAGCCGGCGTTACGCCGGGGAAACGCGGCGTGTTTCGTTCGTTGTCCACGCGCTGGAAACACTGCTTCTAAGTCGAAGATAAGACACTGCTTACTGCATGGGACTCCGTGGCACGGGGGTTGCAGCCTGACCCGCCGGATGTCCCTGCCGTCTCGGCTAAGGAGAAGGTCATGGCTAACGGTCTGCAGCAGTTGTGGAAGAAGGAGGACTGGTGGGCGGTCTGGTTCGGACTGGGTGTCGTCCTGACCAGCCTGTTCGTGTACTTGGGTGGAAGTACGATCAAGGGATGGGCCGTCAAGCCCGGTGGATGGCACAGTCTCGCCACGCTCGGCGGGGATCTGGCCAAGCACGGGCTCGGCTACTTGATCATCTTCGTGATCTTCGGCGTCGTGTTTTCGGTTTCGATCGCGATCATGGGTCGCAACATCAAGGAGTTCATTCCCGGCTTCGTCCTTCTTTTCGTTGGATCCTTGGTGATCTTCTACCTCTCGAAATCGCCGTGGGCGCACACGGCGCATGTCGGTGCACCGCTGCTGGCGCTAATCATCGGCTTGGTCATCGGCAATATCGTCAAGATGCCCGCGTGGTTGCAGACCTCGCTGCGGACCGAGTACTACATCAAGACCGGCATCGTGCTTCTCGGGGCGACGCTTCCGCTAACCTTGATTTGGAACGCAGGACCGATCGCCTTCTTGCAGGCCACCATCGTCTCCGTATGCACCTGGCTTTCGATTTATCTCGCCGCGACCAAGCTCTTCGGCCTCGACCCGCAGTTCGGCGCCGTGCTCGGTGCTGGTGGTGCGGTCTGTGGTGTATCGGCTTCGATCGCTATCGGTGGTGCTGTCAAGGCGAAGAAAGACCACATCGCCATCGGTATCGCGATCGTCTCGGTTTGGGCGATCGTGATGATTCTGGCGCTGAGTATCGGCGTGAAGTTCATCGTCCCCGATCCAGTGAGCCCCGGTGAGGCCGGCGCTTGGGTCGGTACCTCCGAGTTCGCCGATGCGGCCGGATTTGCCGTTGTCGCCGAGATGCAGTCGACCCTCGAGGCCGCCGGTATGCCTTATCCGGACGCTCCGATCCAGACCTTCACGCTGATGAAGGTCATCGGCCGTGACATTTGGATCGGCATCTGGTGCTTGATCCTGGCCGTTGTTTCCGTGATGTTTTGGGAGAAGGGGGGTGATGGCAAGCGTTCTGTCGGGGCCGGAGTGATTTGGGACCGCTTCCCTAAGTTCGTGCTCGGTTTCTTCCTCGCGTCGATCATCATGACTGGCGTGACCGTTTCTCTCGATCCGGGTGACAACTGGGTCGGCAAGGCACCCATCAAGGGGACTTACAAGACCAAAGCTGAGAAGATCAAGTACGACGCGGATTTCAGCAACTTCGTCGTGCCGCCAGTGCTTGCAGACAAGTTCAGCTATGACGCATCGGCTGGTGTGATCAGCTTCAGGGGAAAGATGACCGGCGAGGATTATGAGGCCCTCTACGCCGCCGCCGGCGGCGCTGACGGATTTGAAGGAGCGCTCAAGAACCTCAAGCTCAAGTCCGACTGGTTCACCAGCGTGCTCAAGTCCAAGGTTATCTCCCCGATCAAGACGCTGCGTTCCTGGGCGTTCGTGATCTGCTTCCTGTGCATTGGACTCTCGACGCGTTTCAAAGACTTGCTCACTTTCGGTTTCAAGCCTTTCTGGGCTTTCACCGTAGGCGTGTTTGTCAACGTTCCTCTCGGTTTCATTCTCTCGACCAAGGTCTTCTCAGAGTTCTGGTCGAACATCCACAAGCTGATCTAGCAGCACAAACCGTTTCTGCTCCGGAAAGGATCCGTCATGAGCGACACGAAGAGAGCGACACCGCTTCTCGACGAACTCGAGAAGGGGCCGTGGCCGAGCTTCATCAAGGAAATCAAGAAAGAGCGCGATCGTCCAATGGTCGAGGACCTGCTGGGATTGCTCGAGCGCTCCTACGGCGAGCACGTAGGGCACTGGAAGCACGGTGGCCTCGTGGGCGTCATGGGTTACGGTGGCGGCGTCATCGGGCGCTACTCCGATCTTCCGGACGAGTTCCCTGAGGCTGCGGAGTTCCATACCCTGCGTGTCAATCAGCCGGCGGGCTTGTTCTACAGCTCGGACTCGCTGCGCACCCTTTGCGACATCTGGGACCGCCACGGCTCGGGCTTGACCAATATGCACGGATCCACCGGAGATATCGTCTTCCTCGGTTGTCGGACAACCGAACTCGAGCCGATCTTCTCCGAGCTGACCGAGGCCGGCTTCGACCTCGGCGGCTCGGGCTCGGATATGCGTACACCGAGCTGCTGCGTCGGACCAGGTCGCTGCGAGTGGGCCTGCTACGACACCCTGGATGCCTGCTACGACATCACCCAGGCTTATCAGGATGAGCTGCATCGTCCGATGTTCCCCTACAAGTACAAGTTCAAGTTCGCAGGCTGTCCGAACGACTGCGTCGCCTCTGTCGCGCGCTCGGACTGCTCGGTGATCGGCACTTGGAAAGACGCCATTCAGGTCAAGCCCGATGAGGTCATGGCCTATGCCAAGAACGGTGTCGATATCCAGGCTGAAATCTGCGATCTCTGCCCAGTGGGGTGCATTTCCTGGGATGGCAAAAAGCTCGATATCAACAACGCCGAGTGCGTCCGGTGTATGCACTGCATCAACGTGATGCCCAAGGCGCTCGCTCCTGGCAAGGAGCGCGGGGCTACGATTCTCATCGGCGCCAAGGCCCCGATCATCGGCGGTGCGTTGCTCGCATCCGTCCTCGTGCCTTTCCTCGAGATGAAGGCTCCATACGATGATCTCAAGGAACTCACGGAGGCCATCTGGGACTTCTGGGGCGAGCACGGGAAGAATCGCGAGCGTGTTGGTGAGTTTATCCAGCGCGTTGGCCTGGGGAACTTCCTCGAAGAAATCGGCCTTGAGCCGGTTCCTGAGATGATCTCCCATCCGCGTACGAACCCCTACATCTTCTTCGACGATGACGACGAAGAAGACGACGACGAGTAGGAGCCAGCCATGACGACGCAGAGAAAAACCGATATTGGCCCCCCGCACTACGAGAAGTTCCTCCCGCCGATCATCAAGAAGAACTACGGCAAGTGGGTCTATCACGAGATTCCCGAGCAGGGTGTTATGGTCCATACCGCCGAGTCTGGGGACAAGCTCTTCACCCTACGCGTGGGCTCACCGCGCCTGCTCGCCATCAAAACCTTGCGCATGTTCGCCGATCTAGCGGACAAGTACTGCGACGGCTACCTGCGTTTTACGACGCGCAACAACGTCGAGTTCCTACTCAGCGATGAAAAGAAGGTTAAGCCGCTGCGCGAAGAGCTCGCCAAGGAAGGGTTCCCGGCCGGGGGCATGGGTAACGCGCTGTCGAATATCGTCCATACCCAGGGTTGGGTGCACTGTCATTCCGCAGCGACCGACGCCTCCGGTGTCGTCAAGTCGGTGATGGATGAGCTGATGCCTCACTTCGAGAACATGGAGCTGCCGGCCAAGCTGCGTATCGCCTTCGCCTGCTGCTTGAACATGTGCGGCGCGGTCCACTGCTCGGACATTGCAATTCTCGGCGTGCACACCAAGGCGCCCCGGGTCGACCATGAGGAGCTCCCGAAGGTCTGTGAGGTGCCCACGTTGATCTCGTCCTGCCCGACGGGTGCCATTCGTCCCGCTACCGTGGACGGCCATGCCTCGGTGGAGATCGAGGAAGGGCAATGCATGTATTGCGGCAATTGCTACACGGTCTGCCCATCCGTGAAGATCAACAATCCGGAGAGTGATGGCATTTCGATTTGGGTCGGCGGCAAGGTCTCCAACGCTCGCCGCGAGCCGACCTTCTCGAAGCTGGCCATCCCCTTCCTTCCCAACAACCCGCCGCGCTGGCCGGAGGTCGTCGAGGCTGTTACCCGGATCGTCAACGTCTGGCGCGAGAACGCCAAGAAGCACGAGCGGCTGGGTGAGTGGATCGATCGGATCGGTTGGCCGCGTTTCTTCCGCCTGGCGGAGATCCCCTTCACCAAGTACCACATTGACGACTTCACCCACGCGGGGGAGACTTACCATCGTTCCGCCCACATTAGGCAGTAGGAGGTCACGATGAGCGAAGTCACGGTCGAAATGGTCGCCGACGCGATCTATGAGTTGTGCAAGGAGACGAAGGGAAAGAAGAACCTCAAGCCGATGGACTGCGTGAAGTTTGCCATCGAGAAGTTCGGTGAGGACAACTGCGACAAGAAATTGGGTAAGGCCGCAATTCGCCAGCTCGTTGACGGGGGGCGGTGCATCTACAGCTACGCCGGCGGCAGCTACTTGACGGTGGCCGAAGAGTAGGCAACCCCACTATTTCTCGGGGAGGGAGCGAGCAATCGCCCCCTCCCTTAGGACTGACGGAGGTATGACATGGCGAATCAGACGGGACCCGAAAGGACCGAGAAGCTGATCGCAGGGCTCCGGAAATGGCAGAGCATCGAGCGTGACGCGATTGAAAAAGCCGCCGAGATCATGGAGAAGACCTCCAACCCGCTCATTCGGCAGTTGATGGAGATCATCCGAAACGATTCGGTTCAGCATCA
>CAYSMT010000097.1:0-8120 GCA_964432135.1 uncultured Acidobacteriota bacterium | reverse complement strand
CGTAAGGAATATTGATGAGCTCGTCGCGAGGGAAGATCTAGTCCGGAAAGGCGTTACGATTCCGAAAGAGTCCATTATGCGAGAGGAGGCCCTGAATTCTTTGATGTTCGAAGAACATATTGATGTCAAATCGAAACCTGGTATCCTTACACGAGACTTCTATATTCTATCAGAGCTTAAAACACTCGTAAATCAGAGTGTGTGGGCGGACTCTCTCGAAGAAACCGCGAAGCTCGCTCTCATGGGGCGGATCCTCTTTCATGGCTTGTTTCGCGAAGTCGTGACTTTGCGAGACTATACGCACTTACGTGAGATCTATATACAGTCAGGTGGCACGCACTTCACGACAAGCGGGAGCACTGTACTCACACATCCTGCGCTCGTAAAAGAATTGCGTCGCTCGGGAAATTTCACAGATCTCAAAGAAAAACTTTCAGTCATTGACTCTCCCGAAATTTGGCGTGATTTAGGAGATTTACATAGTAAGAAGGCAAGTGAATCCCTGGCTCAAGCAAGGGAGCTAGAAGGACGAGAGCAAGTAACAGCACTCGAGAGTGCGCAAGAGCATTGGATGTCTGCAAGAAACAATTACAAAGCAGCGATACAACGCTATACGCTAGCACCTGCCGTACTCTACCTGAACCTCGCTTCGGCAGCATGGAATGAGCGAAACATTCGGAGCGCTCTGCACAATTCTGATCGAGAGCTTGATATCATTATACGGGAGTCCTATCGAGCCATCATCGATCGGGGAGTTCGCGGGGGTGTAGGATCTTACGCAATTCCAGCTTTGCTTGATGACAATTACCAACTCTATACGACAGCGCTCGCGCGCATGGCGGTTTTTGAGCGCTTGACAGGGAGCGACGGCATTCGCTACATCCGGAAACTCAATCGCGCAACACCAAAAACTGGCGAGCAAGCTTATCTTCGTGACGTCCTCAGGAGTCGTCTCCTCAACGATCTGCCGGGTGCCAAAGACGACTTCAGGAAAGCTTACGCGCAATTCAAGGGCATCAAATCTACTCGTGCAACTGATGCCTGGCGGAAGCTTGACGCCCTAAAAGGCGAGTAATCTTGGCGCTCTCTCGCTGCTCAACTCGTACATGCAGGGGATGCGGTAGCTCATGGCCAGTCGGCTTCAAGTTGGTCCAGGATGGCGAGGTAGTGGTCTCGGTAGATGAACCCTTGAGTTTTGAGGAGCTGGCGCACCCGGGGAAAGTGCGGGCGCGGATCGGTTCCGTGGGATGAAATACCTGCCTTGCGGGCCCGATCGACGATCAACAGCGCGTAGAAGCTGACGAGCGCTTCCTCACGCGGCAGGCGACGTTGGAGATAGGATTGTCCTCCGAGTGTGTTGAGCAGGAAACTGGCGTAGTCGTACAGACGCGCCAGGGTAATTTCACGCTCAGCGCCTTCGCCGTGCGTCTCGCGGGTCAGCAACCAGCGGTAGCTCGCCGCGGCAAGAGGCTCGAGCTCGGCACCGCGCGCGTCGAGCGCTGATCGGAAGGAAAGGGTGCGCTGCTTGCCGAACACGCGGGCGATATGGCTGAGGTTCGCGAGGATGGCACGATAGCTTTCGACCTCGCCCGAGGCGATCGGCGGATGTTTCGCGAGGGCGACGGCCGTCTCGGAGACGAGGGCATAAGCGCTGCCCTGCGGGCCGTCCAGTGCTGCGAGAGTCTTTTCTTGCTCGATCGGTCGTAGCAGATCGATCAGCTCCTCGCGCATCTCCGCGGCCTGGGCCGCGTTGGTCTGTGTCGGCATATCGCGCAATGCTGCGATGCGACCGACCCAGAGGGGATCCGCTTCGGGGCCATGAGAAAGCGAGGTCGTTGTTGGTGTCTCCGCCGAAGGAGGTGTTGCCTCGGCCGTGGGTTCCGCCGGTTCCTTGGTTCGGCCCGAAGTCAGTGTGGGCTTCACGTGTTGATCCGGTGAGAGGAGGTACCAGCCAACAGCAGCCGTGAGCACGATGGCCACGCCGATGGCGATCCAGAGCACGATGTTATTCTGCGGCATGATCGGTTCTTGTTGCATGACGCCTCCTCGTCGCGTGGACAGCCCATTACGCCCGCCGCGCTTGGCTCAGAGTGTACCCAGCAATGTGGTTCTTCGTCGCGTTCCATCTCCTTTCATTTTAGGATGTGGTTGAGAAAATCCTGAGTCCCCGTGTGTGCGCGAGGTTCCATGGGCTGCTGGAGCGCAGCGTGTAGATGACCTGTCTCACTTGTTCACGCCGCGCGGGGTCCCGACGCGGCGGCGCAGCGTGGATATGAGGGCACGATTGGCGCGCTTGCTGAACAGTCCGAGCAACGACTCCCCCCCACGCCAGTCGAGGTAGAGGGTCAGCGCGATCAGCAGCACTGTGAAGAGCACGTTCGGCCAGGCGGTGAGGCGCCACTGTCCTCGCCAGCTCCACTGCCAAGACGAAGAGAAGGGTTCGAGGTAGGGAATTGGCCAGTGGTATCCATCAGCGCTCTTGGACCCAACGAGATCGCACAGCAGATGCAGATGAAAGGTGAGCAACGCGAGAAGGGCGGTGCGTCCACGGCGGAGGCCACACAGCATCGCCACAGCGGCGGCGGCGAGCGCGCCTCCGAGGTTGTGCAGCAGGACATGGTGGTAATCGCTGTACCAGTACAGAGGATGCGCCGTGTCTCTCGAGAATAGCTCGGCGAAAAAGCCCAGTCCATCGACATCCGGCGCGATGCCTGCGGTGGTCACGATCAACGCATCACGCTTGTCCTGTACGCCTATGCGGGCGACGTTCCAACTCGCCAGCAGATGCGTGAGGGGATGCACGTGCAAGCACTCCTTACCCTATTGGGCCGTCCCATACGAGCGCGGTATTTGCGATGGGCTTTGCCGAAATCGCAAGACACGTCAGCCGCAGAACGCTCGCTATTTGGGAGGATCCGGGCAGTGTCCGTCCGAGCGCAGCTCAACGAGATAGTCGCGTACGACCTGATTCTCGTCGCTGCGGGGGGCAAGGCGCAGGTAGATGCCGAACTCAGTGCAGGCGATACGGAAGTCCTTCGCCCGATAAGCGAGCAAACCAAGCTCGCGGTGCGGCTCGGGGAGCTCCGGGTCAAGACGGATGGTTTCTCGAAACGCGTCCTCGGCCGCGGCTACGAGGTCCGCCCTGCGTTCACGTTTCTTTTCTACCTTGGCTTGAGCAAGCTGGAGGCGGCCGAGATAGAGCACGGTCTTCGGGTCATTCGAGAGCATGCCAAGGGCCCGCCGAAGCTCTTCGTCGGCGATATCGAGCCGGCCAAGCTCGATGTTGAGTGCCGCATCATCCCGGATCACGGGGCGGATCCGCCGGGCGAACTCCTCCCGTCGCGACGGATCGGTGATACCCGCCTGCTGGGGGTGAGAGACGGCCCATTCGCGCGCGGAGGAGATGCGCTCCGTGAGATTCGGATGCGAGCCGAAGAAGTAGGTCTCGAACTTCGAGGGTTGTACGGTTTCGTCTGCAAGTGCCTGGTAGACTTTTTCTGCCTCGGCAGTGTCGTAACCCGCCGCGCGCATCTTCTCGAGGCCACCCGCGTCGGCAGCGCGCTCAAGATCGCGTCCGTATCCGTTGACCGAGGCGACGAAGGCGAGCTGCAGCCCAAGCCCGACGATGACGTCAGCTAAGATGTCGATCGTCGCGGCACGTCCCCAATCGTCGTCGCGCCACGCATCGTGCTCGAGCTTCGCGGCGACGATCGTGCCCGCGATGGCGGCGATGGCTGCGGCGATCTGCCGGTTCTTGACAGCACGTTGCTGGCGCAACATATGTCGCTCTTCGACGTGGGTCATTTCGTGACCGAGCACCGTGGCGAGCTGGTCCTCGTTTTCCATGCGCGCGAGCAAGCCGGTGTGGATGAATAGCGAGCCGTGGGGATAAGCGAAGGCGTTGAGGGTCGGGTCTTCGACGACCGAGGCGCGGAAGGTGATGAGTGGATTCTCTGCCATGCCTTCGGTATTGAGCCGAGAAACGATGCCGTCGAGATAGTCCTCGAGCAGCGGATCGGGGTAGACCCGCGCCGCCTCGCGGAGCTTCTTCTCCTCTTCGCGTGCCGCTGTCCATAGTGCGAGTTCATCTCGCTCGGGTTCGAAGGCAGCCCCCACGTCGGAGATCGGTGGCAGATTCGTTGTTGCGCAGGAGCTGAGCAGGAGCAGGACCAGCAGCACTGCCAGAGAGCGCATCACGGGCTGTTTATTCATCGAGCTACCCCACTGATTCGCACCATGTGCCTCACGCAGCCGACCCGCGCCATGTGGCGTAGACTCCTGCGGGCGCACTGGCACCTTATCCGTCCCTGCAAGACGATAACCCGAGTGCTGCCATGCCGGCCAGTCCCCATCGGCCGGCATGGCAGCGTCGGTCAGTCGGCCGCGCTGTGTTCAGGGCGCGCAAGCATCGATCGTGTCTTGAGGATAGCAACTTGTTGAAGCGGGAGGACGGCGCGCGGCACTCGAATCGCTACCGTAGCTGCCCTCAGCGTTGGCGTCATTGGGCACGACGAGGAAGAAGTCCGCGGTGCCGTTTCCGGCAGGCAGGCGTGCCGATGTCGGGGAGAGAGCACACATTCCCGCTTCGGGGGCGAGTGAGCTGTAGCCGGCTGCGAGATCCCCTCGGTAGATGCCGTAGGCTGTTCCTGTGCCGCAATCGCTTCTCCATCTGAGAGTCAGCTCCCCGTTGTCCTCGCGTTCGATCATAAGCCCGTCTGAGACGCCGGGAGCGGGGACGCCAAAGGGCTGGCAGGAGCTCTTCGGCACAGCCGTAATCCGCAGATCGTCGACATTCCAGCCGGAGGCGGTCGCCATTTCGTTGGCGGTCAGCGCATAGCGCATGCGGAAGCTCGAGCTGCGATCCGCGATCTCGCGCAGATCGAAACTCATGCGGGCCCAGTTGGAGTCCGTCACGCCCTTGGTTGCCTCGAAGAGCGGCGTCCAGTGGGAGCCATCTTTCGTGACTTCGAAAGCCGCGCGGTCATCGGGCAAGACATTCAGCCAACGATAGAACTCAACCTCGACGAGCACACTGTTCGACAGATCAAGGGCCGGTGAACTATAGACTGAGGAGGAGTTGTCCTCGTAGTTTCCTTCCAGGCGACCCGTGCCACTGAGATCGTTACCGATGACGGCGTTGCCCGTGCGGGCACTCGTGGGATCGGGAAAGCTCGTGTGGCCCGGGATCGAGGAGCCCGCACCGAGGCCCTGAGGAGTTCCGCGCTGCCACTCGCCGTTGCCCGTCTCGCTCCAGCCCTTACTTGTCTCGAAGCCGTCGGACCAGACCTCCTCACGGGCTCCGGAGCCCCCAACGAGCAGGCGAAAGGCGCCCACGGCGTCGGGATAGGTCACCGCCGGTTTCGCGCTGCGGATTTGCGTCACATCGAAGACGATGTTTTCGCCGCAGGGGAAGGCTGAGCCGACGCGGAATCGATAGGCCGGCGTTCCCGCGGCCATCGCGGAGGGCGCGAGGTCCCCATATGCAGCGTCCTTGCTGAGCATCACGACAGGTCCGGTGGTCGAGGCAGCGACTCGTAGCCGGGCTTCTACATCCGTCGCTGTACCGTTGCCGGCATTGCGCAGCTTGACCGTCAGCTCGAAGGTTTCGCCCGGATCAATCGCACCGTTGCCGTTGCCTTCGAGCTCAGTCAGGTTGAGATATTCGTGATAGCGGATGTCCGGGCCGGTCACCGTGATGGTGTGTCCAACGCGCGTCGCGCACCCTTCGGCGTCCTTGACTTCCAGTGTGACGAGTCCCTCAAAGGCGTGATTGTAGACGTGCAGCGGGTCAGCCTCTGTCGCATCGGTCGTGCCGTCCTCGTCAAAGTCCCAAGCATAGCTGTAGGGTGCTCCGGCTCCGCCGGAGACCGTGCTGTTGAAAAGGACATCCTCTGCGATTTGGGCAGGGTTCGGCGTGATTGTGAAGTCTGCAGTAGGCTTCTCGCACACCGAGCCGCCGCCGCCAGAGACGACGAGCGCGAAGACGGCGTCGTCTGTGCTCGTGTCGAGGAAGGCATCCTGGTTGATCTCTGCCGCGTGGACTTCAACGGTCCACGTGCCGCTTTCCGGGTTTTGGACGAAGACATTCTCAACGGTGTCCAAATCATTGGGCACTCCACCGGAGGTCGAGTAGTTGCCTTCGAGCAGGCCGTTATTGCCCCAATACACCGTTCCGCTCGGTGCGGTGACCTTCAGGTTCAGGTTGTTGATGCGATGCACCGAGGCCGAGGTCGTGCCCGGGGGATCGGGATAGACCATGGTGACTTTGAGCTCGCTTTCTCCGGCAAGAACTTCGACCTCGTAGCGCGCGCGTTCATCGAAAGCCAAGGCCTGGGACTCGTCGATGATCAGGTTGCGCGCTGCTCGTTCTTTCGCTATGCGCACGCTGGGTCGGCCCCACCCCTGATGGACACGCGTGAGGTCGGAGTCGCTCCCACTGAAGCTATACTGCTTGGCGTAATTGATGGCCATCGCCTTGATTGTGGCGAAATGTGGTTGTTTTTCGAAGACCGTGTTTCCTTGAGGATCGTTCCCCCATATGTTGTTTGCCCAAAGCTGGATCATCAATCCAACGACACCCGCCGCCTCCGGCGTCGCCCCTGAGGTTCCTCCGAAGTCCGGCCTGTAGCCATTACCCGTCGTCGTCGTGTAGATGTGATCGTACCAATAGTGGATATCTGGTTTGATGCGTCCATCCTCTGCGGGGCCGATCGACGCACCGCGGGACCATGCGTCGTCCGCCTCGTCAAGGGTGTCTTTGTGTCGGATGCCACCGACCGAAATGATGTTCTTCGCCCACGCCTGAGGTCGGCTCTGCCGACTGCCGGCGTTGGACTGCGATTGGAGAAGCGCGATGTCAAGCCGCCAGATGATGTCGTCGACTTCGTGAGAGACGCTGGTGTAGTGGAGGGTTCTTGAGGAGCCCCAAGAATTCGTCTGGAACGAAGCGAAGTAGGGCGAGCGTTTGAGCTCTTGCGTGTGCGCAAAGCGGTCGTTCAGGCTGCCGTAGTCGGCGAAGATGCCTTGCGCGCAAGGCATATGGCCAGTGGCCTTGGCCTCGCCGTCTCCATCACGGTTGCCATTGCCGAAGACGATGCCGTAAGTGCTCGTCCCGTGACTCGCGGTGTTGTGATCTCCGTGCAGCAGAATGCCGTCGAAGTCCATGTGGTCTTCCTGTACGCCGGAGTCGAGAACCTCGCCGCGGACGCCATCGCCGCAGTAGCCGAGCTGGTCTTCGATCCAGTCCGTGCCGGCATCCTTTCGCACGAGGTCCATGTCGGTCTCAGCCGGTGTCCAGCTTTCGGCCCACATCAGATCGTCATGATGCAGCAGTCGTTTGAGTTGCTCGCGTCCTAGGCGCAGCACGATGATGTGCCCATTCGGAGTCTGCTTGAGCACTTCGCCGCCGATCGCTTGCGTTGCAGCAGCGATGCGCGCCTTGCCCTCCGGGCCCCACTCGAAGGCCATCACACGCAGGTCACGCAGTGCATCTTGCCCGTCGTCATCTTCCTCGAGCCAGCGCGCCAGCTCCTCCGAGATGCGGTAGCCAGCTTCGTAGGTTTCGATGCGTTCGACGAAATCAAGGGCGGCGATATTACGCGCTGCCGTCGCCGGGATCCGTACGATGTGCGTGTTGTGTGGGAGATAGGCCAGGAGGCGGCCCCCGGCCCGTTTGATGGCGGCGCGCCACTCGGGAAGCTCGGTGGCTACGAAGTGCACGAGGAAGATTTCTTCGGAACCATCCGCCGTGAGGCCTGCGGCAGGCCGGGGCATCGGGCCAGCGGTCGTCACAAGACCCTGACGGAGATGGATGGCCGTTTTGACTTTTCGCGCATCGACCCAATGCTGTCCGCCATCGCGACTATAAGCCATGAAGCGTTGCCCATCTTCGTCCCAGGTCGCAAAGGCACTCGTGCCGCTCGGATCCCACCCGGTGGCACCCGCTACCACGTGGGCGTGGCTTTCGCGCAGTAGCACGCGTTGATTCTGGCCGTTGGCCAGTGTGAGAGCAACGCTCACGCGGATCGCGTCACCCACCTCAGCCTCGATCAGCAGTGCGGGCTTGTCGGGCTGTGTGGGCGCCGCGGCGACGGCAAGGGAGGCAAGGCACACAAAGAGCA
>CAYSMT010000096.1:0-8211 GCA_964432135.1 uncultured Acidobacteriota bacterium | reverse complement strand
CGCAGCCGCCACTCACGGAGCGTAGCTGTCCATCCGAGTTACGACCGGCGGTACCCTCTCCGCCGGAAGCAAAGTCGCCGGTGACGAGGTAGTAGAACCCGTGGCCCGCCATGGGCAAGCTGTCGATGCGCAGATAGGGATTGCTCGTCTTGGGAGCCACGCAGCTCCCGTAATTGCCGCCAGTGCCGAGGGCCGCGATGGTGTCAGAGTAGACCGAGTACGCGCTCGCGCCACTCTCCTTGGTCCACTCAAGGAAGTCTCGCCGGGCCAACGAAATCCTCAATCCAAAGACCTCGCCGTCGTCCACATCACAGGCATCACCCGTCCCATCGCTGTCGTTGAGATCATTCTGCGTTGCGTTGGCGATCTTCGGACAGTTGTCCGAAGCGTTGTCGACACCATCGCCATCCTGATCGGCATCCGCGGCATTGGCCACACCGTCGCCATCGATGTCCGCGTCACACGCATCACCCTGACCGTCGCCATCGCTATCGCTTTGGAGCGGATCGGAGACCGAAGGGCAGAGATCGCAGGCATCGCCCCAACCATCCCCGTCCTGATCCGCCTGATTTGCGTTAGCCACGAGAGGGCAGTTATCCGCGTCACCAGCTACACCATCGAGATCAGGCTGGTCGTCATAGCGATCTCCCGGATAGGCATCGCAAGCGTCACCAACACCATCTGCGTCGCGATCTTCCTGGCCACCATTGCTGGTGAAACGACAGTTATCGCGATAGTTCGCGACGCCGTCTTGATCCCAGTCTCTCGCCTTGGAAACATCGCAAGCGGCCGGAAGCGATCGTTCCGAACCATTTGAAGCTTTTCCGCCACCGCCCTCAGTACCTCCTGTAGCTATCGAGGTCGCAAGGTACCAAAACGCACGCCCGGGATCGGGGCGATCAGAAAGCACCGCGAGGGGTGCCGAGGTGCTCGGCCGGTAGCAGAACCCACGGTCTCCACTTGAAAGACGATCGACAAAGCCGAAGTAGACGTTATATGCCTTGGTTTCCTTCTCCGGCTCCCATCTCATGAACACCGTCCGGCTTTTGTCCGCTTCGACATGCAGATGCTGAACCACGTTATCGTCGTAGTCGCAGTCGTCACCCTCGCTGTCACCGTCGTTCTGAGCGAGCTGAGCCGCGTTCGGCACCGTGGGGCAGTTGTCGCTGGAATCAGCCACGCCATCGCCGTCGTCGTCACTGTCGCTATCGTTGGCGAGACCGTCGCCATCGATGTCTGTGTCGCAGTTATCGCCCGTTCCGTCGTTATCGAGATCGCGCTGGAGAAAGTCCTGGGTTCCCAAACAGAGATCGCATTTGTTGCCCCAGCCGTCCTTGTCATCATCCTTCTGCAACAAGTTGGTCTCATCGGGACAATTGTCGGCCTCGCTGCCGATAGCATCCCCGTCGGAATCATTGGCGGGATCTAATGGAAAGGCGTCGCACGGATTCCCGTGAGCATCGAAGTCCCCGTCCTCCTGATTCGCGTTCGGATAGTTCGGGCAGTTATCCCGCGCCTTGGGCACGCCATCACCATCGGCATCCGTCGCATCGAAGGTCATCCCCTCCCCGCCGGCAAAGATGTCAGAAGAGCCTGCGTGGAAGCGCCGATCCCGGTAGATCACAACATGTGCGGAGGAAGCGACGGCAAGGTCGAGATCGAGCGAGTCCGCCTGGCCTGGGGTCGTTCCCAGATCGAGGCGCTGGAAGGGCGCGAAGCTCGATCCCCGATTTATGGAGACCACGCTGAAGATGTCACGCACCGTGAGCTCAGCCGTACCAGAACGGTTGTCGGCCCAGGCGAGGGTGATCCGGTCGGCATGCCCGTCGAGGTCCCACTCGGAAACGGCGACTTGACCCGGCGTAACCCCGTCGTTGAGCCTTTTCGAAGCGGACCAAGTCGCCCCCATGTCATCGCTAGTGGCCAGACGCAAGTCCTTGCCGCCGTCTCTGTCGTCCTCCCAAGCCACGACGAGTCGGCGGGGAGATCCATCCAGCATCACGACCTTCGGGTTATGGGCGTGAGACCCAGAAGGGCCGTCATCGACGCGTACCTCCGCACTCCAGTGCGCACCACCATCCTCAGTTACAGAGAGGTAGATATCCCAATCACCGCCCCGTATATCCTCCCAGACCACGGCAGCCACACCACCGTCCACGCATGCGACGGCTGGTCGTTGGGAAATGGTCTCTACCGAATCGCCTGCATCCAATCTCTGCTCGGCATCGGCGGGGAGGAAGGTAAGCCCCCCATCCTGAGAGCTGCGCAGCTTGATTCGCCCTGGGGAGGGGGCCGTCCACTGGGGGTTAGGATGCCGACGGTCCGTCCACGCGACGTAGACCCGATCGGAAACATCACTGCAAACGGCGACCTCGGTCGAACGCTCGAGGCTGTTGGTCGTGCTGCCGTTCTCGATGTTGATGGTGGCTACAGCCGTCCAGTTGGCGCCTCCGTCGCTCGTCGTACGAACCCGGATATTGCCGAAGCCGGAGGAAGGGTTGCTGGCGTTGTCTTCCCAAACGACCTGCGCATGCCCTGGCGACCCTATGCTCAAAGCCTTACTGCGCGTATTCCAGGGCCGAAGCTCATCGGCGTCGTTCGCGCTCAGTTGCAAAGGCACTCGCGGCCAAGAGACACCTCCGTCAGGTGAAACCGTCATCCACAAGATGCCGAGGGTATCGTCGACCATCAGGGCGTAGAGCCGATTGTCTGTCGCGTGAGCGAGGAAGGACTCGCGCATGCTCCCGCCGTCTGACCAACCCGCGGGAAAGTTCGTGTTCAGCCGTGTGTCGCTCGTCCGCCAAGTGCCACCCTGATTGACAGAAACATTGAAGTAAGGGTCGTAGCCAGTGAAGTAGCGCCGGTCGCAGTAGGTCGCATAGACCCGGTCTCCATCCAATATGACGGAGGGCGCACGGGTCTTGGTGTTCTTGAGTGCGCCTATCGCGACACCGACCCGAAGATCCGGATCTCGCAGAACCGTACCTCCGGCTGCCAGCGTGAGACCCACTGCGATCGAGCAAACCAAGGCTCGAACGCTCCAAACGCGTACGGTTGGTTTTGCGCAACGGTCCATCGGGATCCTCCGCCCTGTCCCCAGGCTCCGGAGCCATATGCCGCGCGCAACTATCTCCCTCCCCGCCGCGCATGTGCATATACGGTGTGTTCGGATCCCGCGCCCTCGCTTTTTCACTTCGCCTCCCATCGCAGTGGCGAAGCACAAGAAGGTGAGAGATGGGACGGCTCGTGTATGTACGTTCTCATCCGAGAACAAACTCATAAGTTCGTATTTTGCCGAAATGACAGCCCGAACCCCGACGGCTGAACGCGAAATTCAGGATCTCAAGCGCGGCGCCGAACAGCATGCCGGCCCGGCATCTGCGGGGGAGCGCCCCCCCCAATACGTCATCAACCGACCCCTGAAGTCGGTAGAAACAAGGGCATTATGATCCTTTGCGGATCCTGAAATGCCACGCTCCTTTTTTTCCTTGCATTCGATGGCACTTGTGGGTCTATTTCCGCCGTCAGGTCGGATCGTGCCTGTCTTTGCCCGTCAATCGAGCTGCCCGAGCGACAGGTGACTTCAGGCAAGGCCACTGCGGTTCCAGAGCTGAGTTCCCGACCCCGTAGAGGGGTTCAGGCGCAGGGGAGCGAGGTTTTGCAGCCTGACGAGTGCGGATAACGCCTCCAGAACCGTGGCAACAGAAGAGGAATCGTGGGTATTAGAGGTCACTAACGCCTATGAGAACAGCAGGCTCATGTGGGCCTGCCGAGAACCACCGGAAGCCCCTGCGCCGGCTAAGGAAAGGAGCCCAAAACGATGCGTGCGGCAGCTGTTTTGAGATTGCTGAGCGCCGTGCTCGCAGTCGTTTTCGTGGTGGCGTTCACCGCCCCGGTGGCGCAAGCCGACGGATTCTCAGACTGTGTGCAGGTGTGTATCGACAACTACGACCGAGATAAGACTCAGTGTGACGCAGATCTCGCGCAGCGCCTCGCCGAGCTCGACAAGGCCGCTCAGGATTGTATTGCCAACAATCCGACCGACCCGATCGCAGCTCAGCTTTGCCTCCGCGATGTCAACATCGATCGTTTCCGAGCCCAGGCCAGTCACCGTCGATGCATCAGCATTGCCAACACCGTGGCGTACAACTGCTACTTAGAGTGCCAAGCTTCTGGCAGCCAGCCATAAGCGAGTCGTCAGACAACACTCTCAGGTAACAACTCATCGTGAAAGAACCCGGTTCGCCGGGTTCTTTTTTTTCGCCTTAAACAGAGGCAATCGTGCCTCGGGAAAGCTGCGCGAAAACGATGCTGGCGGCGACGAGGGCCCGAACCCCCGTCGCCGAACCAGACTCCTCCCCCTTTGCGGCCGGCCTCAGGGGTTAGATCACTCACGAAGGCGAAAGACCCCATAGCTGCAAACCCCGGCGCCAAGGGACCCGAAGAAGGTACGCTGATGCCACGTGCATGCCGCTCCTAATTGCCGGAGCTCTGCCTCCAAACAACCTGGCGACTTCAGCTTACAGAAGGGACGAGCACAGAAAAGAAAGAACTCGGACTTCAACGCTCAAGCCCGCCGGATTTCGGCCGACAAGTTTCCCCTGGAGAAAACTCTCCGCCTGATCACCGGGAGTAGACCGATACGTGACGACACCTTCCGCAGCTCACGCCGCGCCAAGCCTCGAGCAACTGCTCGGCGATGTGAACGAACTCCCGGTCCTGCCCGAGGTGGCCGTCCGCATCTTCGACGAGATGCGTTCACCCCGGGTCACGGCCGCGCGGATGGCAGAGTTCATCAAGAAGGACCCCGTCCTCGCCTCGTCAGTGTTGCGCATCGCGAACTCGGCCCTCTACGGTGGAAGAACACGCATCTCTGATCTCGCGTTTGCGATCGCCCGCGTGGGACTGAACCAAATTCGCAATTTGCTGCTGGCGATGGTTCTGCGCTCGAAGATGGCCGATCCGAAGGTCTACGGAGAGACCGGCGTGGCGCTGATGGATCACGGCCTCGCCGTCGCCTTTGGGGCGGGCGTCGTCGCCGATACGACAGGCATCGCAGGGAGCGAGGCCTTCATGTGTGGGCTGCTCCACGACTTCGGTAAGCTCGCGCTGATCAAGTCCTTGCGTGAAAGCAACGCGGGCAACGCGCTGGATGAGGCGCAGAACGCCTTCATCACCGAAAAGCACGGCGCCGCAGGGGCCATGCTCGCACGGGCATGGGAGCTTCCTGACATCGTGTCGATCGTCGCCGAGCACCACCACGAAGTGGAAGATGCGCCAGATGGCGCGGGCCCGATGGTCGCCGCCGTCGCCTTTGCCAATGTGCTCGCCCATCGCCTCGGCCTTGGCGAGCCAGCCCGAACGGAGATCGATCTCCACACGCACCCCGCTAAGAGAATTTTAGATATGGACGAAACGCAAATCGAGGAGGTGCACGACTACCTCCCCGGCCTGTTCAGGACAGCCCGATCAGCCCTGTTCGGCTGAGAGCAAAGGCCCGAGACGATCGCGGATCGTCCGGCCTGAGAAGCTGGTAGGAGGCGACGCGGCCCAGAGACTTGATCCCCCCGCAACGCGAACCCGCGTCGTCTGGCACCCTCGGCATCGTGCCGAGGGTGTCTTTTTTTCTAACAGGCGTGTTCAGGCGGTGGGCGTGAAGGCTGTCTCGCCATGCCGCACTTCGAAGCTGAGATTGTCCGCACCGACGAGAACGAGGCGCGGCCTGTGGGCCTCGATCTCGTGCTCTTCAAGCTGGCAGTACGCCGCGATAATGACTCTGTCCCCAACGCCGGCCATATGGGCGGCCGCGCCATTGAGACAACAATCGCCACGACCAGCAGGCCCCTCGATCAAGTAGGTCAAAAAGCGCGTGCCACGATCGACGTTGTAGACCTCGATCTGCTGATATGGCCACATCCCGGCCGCATCGAGCAATCGACGATCGAGGGTCAGGCTGCCCTCATAGTGGAGATCGGCTGCGGTTACGATGACTCGGTGGACCTTCGATTGAAGAAAGGGACGGCGCATCCTACGGCTCCCAGCCCCCACAAGGGGGAGTCATCCGCTCATCCAGAGGACGAGGGTCTCCTTACGATGACGTTGTCGATCCGGCGCGTTTCACCCACCCACGCCGCAACGGCGATGAGAGTCTCAGCGGGCAGCTCTTCCGGCCTCTCGAGAGTCTCCGTATCGACGACCGCCACATAGTCAATCCGTACGAGCTCCTCTCCACAAAGCACCTCTCGCACGGCCTGCTCGACACGACCGGAATCCCGCACCCCTTCAGCCTCGATCAGAACCCGCCCGCGATCCAGCGCGCGATAGAGGGCTGTCGCGGCCCGACGTTGCACCGGATCGAGCGCGACGTTTCGAGAAGACATCGCGAGACCATCCTCATGGCGCACCGTGGGAACGACAACAAGCTCCACGTCGAGATTGAGATCGCGCACCATGCGACGCACGATCAAAGCCTGCTGAGCATCTTTCTGGCCGAAGAAAGCCCGGTGGGGCCGGACGATGTGAAAAAGCTTGGTGACGACCGTGCAAACACCCCGAAAAAAACCCGGCCGCGAAGCCCCCTCGAGAAGCGAGGAAAGCCCCTCAACTTCCACGAAACTGCAGAAGTCCTCCGGATACATGTCCTGGACTTCCGGGCAGAAGAGGTAGTCAACCCCTTCCTGGATGCACAGGTCAGCGTCGAGCGCGATGTCCCGGGGATAGGTCTCGTAGTCTTCGGAAGGCCCGAACTGTGCCGGGTTGACGAAGATCGAGACAACGACGATGTCTCGCCGCACCCCTCCGCGCAGCCCTGTCTCCGGCCTGGCGAAAGCACGCGCCTCACGCACGAGGGAAAGATGACCATCATGCAGAGCGCCCATGGTCGGCACGAAGGCGATCTTACGACCCGTGCCTCGAACCTCACGCGAGATCTCGCGCATCTGATGAACGCGCCGAACGACTTCCATCGAGGACCTCCCCTTTCTAGCCGCGACGCTCGCCGAGCGCCTCACCAACGCTCCGAGGCAGGCGATAGGACTCGCGAGCCGTCGGGAAGCGACGCTCCCGAACCTCCCTCGAGAAGCTCTCGATGGCATCGAGCGCTGTCTCATGCAAGGTGGCATATTGCTTCACGAACTTCGGCACCGACCCCTCGAAGAGGCCCAGCAGGTCGTGATAGACGAGCACCTGCCCATCGCAGCCCACGCCCGCGCCAATGCCAATCGTCGGAATGCTCACCTTGTTGCTGATCATCGTAGCCACATCAGCGGGCAAACCCTCGAGCACCATGGCAAACACTCCCGCGTTCTCGAGAGCTCGGGCATCCGCGATGAGACGGTCGATCTCCGCGACGACGCGTCCCTGAACCCGGTAGCCCCCCATGGCGTTCAACGATTGGGGCGTCAACCCGAGATGACCCATCACGGGTATCTCGGCGTTGAGTAGCGCCTCGATGACCTCGAGACGCTTGTGTCCGCCCTCAAGCTTGACCGCCTCGGCACCGCCCTCACGAACGAGACGGCCGGCGGCGAGCACCGCGTCTCGTGAGCCCGTGTGGTAGCTCATATAGGGCATGTCGGTCACGAGCAGCGCCCGCGGCTTGGTCCGGCGCACGGCGGCGGTATGCCGAATCATATCCTCGAGGTCGACTCTCAGCGTGTCCTCATAACCGAGCACAACCATGCCGAGTGAGTCACCGACGAGAATCATGTCGACCCCGGCTCGATCGACGATGCGCGCCGAAGACGCGTCGTAGGCGGTCACCATCACGAGGGGCATCTGGCCCTTGCGCGAGATGACGTGCGGGACGGTGATCTTCTTGGGAGCAGCCGGCTTCGGAGTCGACTCTCCTTGGCTTCCATACATCTTACCTCCCATCTCCCCGCCGTGTGCTGGTCGCGGGATGGGTTCGGCCCCCGCTCGCTGCGGAGGCAGGGGACAAGCGATGCTCGAAACAGGCCACAGCACGTCCTGGTCCAGGGGATCCAGGCGATGAAGCCGCTACCTCGATGACGAGCACAGGACTTTCAGTCTAGCAGGGCTCGCGTCTGCGGCAAGGATTAACAATACCAAGCCTTACTTGACGGTAAGACCTGTCTGCCTTGCTCATAGCTCCTTGTTGAAAAACGTGCCAACGCAAGTTCGCCGTTGTGCTAGTCGGCAGTCCAGAAGCCGAGGTGCATTGGCGTGATTTCCTCACCTCGTTGAAAGACC
>CAYSMT010000095.1:0-8250 GCA_964432135.1 uncultured Acidobacteriota bacterium | reverse complement strand
CGGAGGGGTTGGCAATGACATAGACGCTGCCTCCCGCGCCACCATCACCTCCGGAGGGCCCGCCCTTGGCGACGTATTTCTCTCGGCGGAAGGCGACGCTGCCTGCTCCTCCGTCGCCGCCGCTCACGGAAATGGTGACCTCGTCGAGGAACATCAGCGCGCCCCGTGGCCTGGCCCGGCCTCGTGCCGGCCTGCGTCAGGGTAGAAGAAGAGCCCGCGCGCCGACAAGCCATGCCTGAAGGTGTTGGCCCCGGAACCGAAGAAAAACGTGCGCCAGTCGGTCAAGCCTTGGCGGGGTCGACGATGACGTACTTGCCGTGCCGGCCGCGGTCCCGGAAGCGGACCACGCCATCGACGAGGGCGAAAAGGGTATCGTCCTTGCCCCGCCCGACGTTCTGGCCGGGCTTGAGCGGTGTTCCACGCTGGCGGCAGAGGATGTTGCCTGCGAGGACCGCTTGCCCGGCGAAACGCTTGATACCCAGGCGTTTGGATTGGCTGTCACGGCCGTTGCGTGAGGATCCACCGGCTTTCTTGTGGGCCATGATGCCTCCCTAGGACCCGGTCTCGATCGAGTCGACCTTGACCAGGGTGTAGTACTGGCGGTGACCGCGGCTCTTGCGGTACATCTTCCGCCGCTTGCGCTTGAAGACGAGAACCTTGCGGTCGCGGGCCTCTCCGAGCACAGTCGCCTTGACGACGGCACCGGTGACCTCGGGGGTTCCAACGCGTACGCCGTCCCCCGTGTCGACGAGAAGGACGCGATCGAAGGTGATTTCCTGGCCAGCCTCGACGGCCAGGCGATCTACTTTAACGGTCTCTCCGGGGGCCACCTTGAGTTGACGGCCTTCCGTCGCGATGACCGCGTAGGGCGCGCTCACTGGACTATCCTCCTGCTGGGATGACACAACGAAGGCCGGATTCTAGAGACTCGATCGCTGCGCGTCAAATCAGAAAGCCCTCATGCGCAACGAAGTGTTGGGTTGCATTGAGTCGAAATTGGGTAAATACGATGAAATGCGAGTAAATACGACAGCGTAATTGAGATCGTCTTTCGGCATGCGAGTTCTTGCACTCGCGTCACGATGGTCGTGGATCGTGGTCTGCGCTTGTCCTTGCTTCGTTTAGGCCGGGGTTCCCGCCCGCAAGCGCGCGAGCGACTGCTTGACCAAGGATTTGAGCGTTTCGACAACGCCAACCCCCTTCACCGCGATCGCCTCGTAATGGGGTTCGCCGCGAACTCGCAAGGCGGCGATCATCTCGTCGACAGGCATCGCCGAGGGAAGATCCCGCTTGTTGAGCTGAAGCACGTAAGGGATCGTCTTGAAGTCGAGCCCGTTGTCGGCGAGGTTGATCTGCAGATTGCGCAGCGACTCGACGTTGGCCTCGCGGCGCGCCGCTTGGGAGTCGGCCACGAAAGCGATTCCGTCGGCCCCCTTGAGGATCAGCTTGCGCGACGCATCGTAGAAAATCTGTCCGGGCACGGTGTAGAGCTGAAAACGCGTCTTGAAGCCGCGGATCGTGCCAAGGCTCAGGGGCAACAAGTCGAAGAAGAGCGTGCGCTCCGCCTCCGTCGCCAGGGTCACCATCTTGCCCTTGGCTTCTTTCTGCGTGTTTTCATAGATCCACTGCAGATTTGTCGTTTTGCCACACAATCCCGGTCCGTAGTAGACGAGCTTGCAGGTGATCTCACGAGCGGCGTAGTTGATGAAAGGCATCGGCTCTAGATCCTGTCGCCGAAGAGGTTGTCGATGTCCTCGTCCGTGATCTCGGCCATTCCTGCGCCGAATCCTTCGCCTTCGACCTTGCCGGATTGGGCCCGCTCAGACATATCGCTGAAGATAGTTTCGAGCTCCGGTGTGTTTTGTCGTACGCGCAGTCTGACCAGCCCCAACGAGGAACGTTCATCGAAGATGACCAGCAGGATCCCCAATTCGCCGACCACGGAGATGTGGAGGTGGTCCTTTTCTCCCTCTGCATAGAGGGTTGCGAAGCTCGCTTCGCCGACCATGCGGGCGAGAGTTTCGGTCGCCGCGACGTTGCCTGCCGCGAGAGAGGCAAGTGCCGTACGATCGACATCTGGGAGTTCTCCTGCCGAGGCGATGGGCTGGCCGTTGCGATCGATCAGCGCGACGTAGCGCGCATTCGCCTCGGCGAGCAGCTTCTCGCTGTGCTCGGTGAGCTTGAGAAACTCCTCTTCGTGGAGGATCAGGTCTGTTACGGGCATCGAGGTCTCCGCGAAGCCTCCCGCCGTCGCGCCGCCGCGCCCGCCGGTGGGATTGTGGGCATCTCCAGCTCTCCGCCCAGCGCCGCCCGGACGCGATCTCGCGCACGGCGGGCACAGGGTGTTCACGGCACGGAATCTAGGTTCCGGTCGGGGCTGCCCGCAAGTCGCGTATTCTAGCGGAGCGGGAAGCGCGAGAAGGAGATGCTCCAGGTTGTCGCACGGTGGTCGACGCGGGTTACCGTCGTGTCGCGTTGCCGCCAGGTTGCTCAGGAACCGGGGAGGAGGCGCTGGCGCCCCTCGAGGGCGCGGGCCAGAGTGCCTCGGTCGACATACTCAAGCTCGCCGCCTACGGGGAGTCCCGTTGCGGGTCGTGTCACCTGGAGATCGAGCCCAGCCGCTCGGCGAGCGATGAACAGGGCCGTCGCCTCACCTTCCACTGTTGGATTGGTCGCGAGAATCAGTTCACGCACCGCCGCATCGGCGGCGCGCTCGAGGAGCTGGTCGATCCGCAGGTCGTCTGGCCCGATACCATGCAGCGGCGAGATCGCCCCGCCGAGCACGTGATAACGCCCCCGATAGACGCCGCTGCGTTCGATAGCCGCGAGGTTATCCGGTCTCTCGACGACGCAGATCGTCGCTTCGTCTCGTCGCGGGTCGCGGCAGACTGGGCAGAGCTCCCCCTCCGCGTAGCTGCCACACACACTGCACTCTCCCAATTCTTCCGGCAGGGCGGAAATGAGCCTGCCGAGCTGGAGGGGCTCGCTTCGGGGCGAACGGGCGAGGTGAAAGGCGATGCGCTGGGCCGAGCGCGGTCCGATTCCGGGCAGTCGCTGGAGGGCTCGGATGAGGCGTTCGAGCACTTCGGGAAGCTCAGACATCGCCTCGGCTACAATCCCATGCCCGGAGGCAGGCCGAGCATGCTGGTCAACGCCTGCATTTTCTCTTGGACCTGTTCGTCAATCCGCTTGTGCCCGTCGGCGATGGCGGCGAGCACGAGATCCGCGAGCATCTCCGCGTCGGGCTCCTCGAGCACCTCAGGATCGATCTTCAGCTCGAGCACGGCCTTCTGGCCATCGACAAGCGCCCTGACCGCTCCACCACCTGCGCGCCCTTCGACTTCGATGGCGGCAATCTCCTCCTGCATCTTCGCCTGTGCTTTTTGGGCTTTTTGCAGCATCTTGCCCATCTTCCCTGGAAACACCTCTAACTCCTTCCTTTCGTTGCCTCGCAGGGAAGCTCCCGCGAGCCTCACTTAGGCAGGTTGCCCCCGTGCCGAGCGGGCGCGGCCTGCTCAGCCGTCGTGGGGGCGGCTCTCGAGCACGACGGCTCCGAAACGCTCGAAAAGTGCCTGTACGATGGGGTCTCGGCGCGCTTCGTCGAGCAGCTCGTGGCGGCTGCGCCTCGAGGGGGGGGGGGCGGCGGCTGCGGGGGCCGCCGCCTCGGTGATGAGCAGCTCGCGAACTTCCTGGCAGCCGATCAGTCGCGCCGCCTGGATGAGCACCTTCCGGCCTTCTTCGGCTTCGAGCTTGGCTTTCCAGAAGGGATCACTGTCCGGTGGGAGCATGATCTCAAGACGCTCTTGCCCGTGGAGAACGACCTGGCGTGCGCGACGTAAGATGGCGCCGAGCGCCGGCCGCGCTTCATGGACTTGGTTCGCCAAGCGCGTGGTGAGTTCTCCGTTGCTCGGCAGAGCGTTGGCGTGGGCCGGGCTCGACGGCTTAGCCGCGCGAGTGTCTTGTTCTGGGGTCACCTCGCTCGCTTGTGATGCCGGAGGGTACGGCCTACGCCGGCTCCGCGATGCGGGTCCCGTGCCGCCCGATCCGTCGAGGCGGCCGATAATTTCAGCAAGGGAGCTCAGCCCCGCCATGCGGCTCATGCGGACGGTGGCGAGGTCGAGCAACGCGCGTTGGGGACCTCCCTGGCGCAGCCTGACCTCGAGTTGGTCGAGGATGCGTCCAAACCACACGAGCTGCTCTGTAGTGAACGCGCTCTCCTCCCCCGGTGCGAGAGCGCAAGCGATAGCTTTCTTGCGTACGGTCTCGAGCAGTTCTGCGGTGAAGGCCCGCAGATCTTGGCCCTGTTCCTCAAGTCGCGCGACGGTCTCGAGCGCGCCGCGCGCATCCCGAGCACCGAGGGCTGTGACGTAGGCTTCGATCGCTTCGCCGGGAACGAGACCCAGGGCGTCGCGCACGGCGTCGGCATCGATGTTCTGGCCCGCAAGAGCGCGCACTTGGTCGAGTGCCGACAGGCCGTCGCGTACCGAGCCATCCGCCGCCTTGACGAGCAGATCGAGCGCCTCATCGTCGAGGCGAAGCTCTTCCTGGTCGGCGACGCGCGCGAGGTGCTCGCGCAGCTCGGTTGGCGAGGGGCTGCGAAACGCAAAGTGCAGCGAGCGCGATTCGATCGTTGCAGGGATCTTGTGAGGTTCGGTCGTGCAGAAGAGGAATACACACCACTCCGGCGGCTCCTCGAGCACCTTGAGCAGGCCGTTCCACGCCGCCGTCGAAAGTTGGTGCGCTTCATCGAGGATGAAGACCCGGTAACGCTCGCGGCCTGGCGGATACTGGGCGGCATCACGCAGCTCACGGATGTCGTCAATGCCGGTGTGGGTTGCGGCATCCATCTCCAGTACGTCGAGACAGCGCCCCTCGCGGATCTCCTGGCAGGCTGTGCAGGCGTTGCAGCAGTCTTCCGCAGGGCCCTCGCCGCAGTTAAGGGTCTTGGCGAAGATGCGGGCGAGGGTCGTCTTTCCGATGCCGCGGGTGCCCGAGAAGATGTACGACGAGGCGACCTGCCCGCTCTTCGCCGCGGCACCGAGGGCCTTGGCAGGCGCTTTTTGGCCCAGCACTTCTGCGAAGCACTGGGGTCGGTAGCTTCGGGCGAGAGGAAGACGGGACAAGGGACTCCTCTGGGTAGGCCGGGCCCAGGTCGGCGAGCACGCCCATCCCGGGCCCGGACCAATAGGAGGGGCTCGACGAGCCTGCGGCACACTCGGCGATCCGCTTACCGCTGCTCCCTTCCGGGCCTGACGGGGTTCGCAGGGCCGGGTCGCACAGGTGCGAGCCCCATATTTACGAGCGAGCCGACACCTGGCCGACCCTTCGCTATTGCATCCTAACGCAGGTCGCTGCCGCGGCCCGCGTCATGGCGGAGAGGGGGGGATTCGAACCCCCGGTACGGTTACCCGCACACACGCTTTCCAAGCGTGCGCCTTCAACCACTCGGCCACCTCTCCCGGTACGGCCCGGATATTATGCATGGTTGCTGGGGCTTGGCCAGCGCGAGCCCGAGTGACGCGGAGGGTCTTGATACGGGGCCGTTCGCTCCTCGAAAAACCCGGCCATAAGGTTGTTTTTATCGGTGATGGCTCCGGTGTTTAGGCGACGAGCGTCGCTGCTGGAAGAACAAGCGCAGCAAGGCGGCGGATTCCGCTGCAAGGGGGCCACCTACGATGCGCAAGCGATGGTTCACTCCTCGAGGCCCGAGAGGAATCTGCTCGATCCAGTCGCTTGCGCCAAGCTTGGCATCGCGCGCGCCAAAGACGAGCCGCTCAACACGCGCCTGGATCATCGCAGCCAGGCACATCAGGCAAGGTTCAAGAGTCACGTAGAGACGGCACCCGGGAAGCCGTGCCGCGCCGCAGACGCGACCTGCTTCGCGCAGTGCGACGATCTCGGCGTGGGCGCTCGGGTCGGCATCCGCGATGAGACGGTTGTGGCCGCGGCCAATGATGTGTCCCTCTTGTACGACGATCGCGCCTACGGGGACTTCTCCCACGGCAGCCGCCGCGCACGCCAGATCAAACGCCTCACCCATCAGGGTGAAGTCTCGTTCCGAGACCTGCATGTCATCGTCGGACGGGCTCATGGTAAATCCTCGCGAAAGGATAACTCGCCATGGGCTGTCGTCGGGCGAGTCGCGGGTCTCACCTCGATGGCATCCGGAATTGTTGGCGCGCCCGAAGGGATTCGAACCCCTAACCTCCTGATCCGTAGTCAGGTGCTCTATCCAGTTGAGCTACGGGCGCAGCGGGACGAGCCGCAGCGAGGGATCCTAACCGACGGCCTTCGGGGGGTCAAGGAAAAAGAGGGTTTCCGGAAAGGGCCACGAGGTTGCGCGGGAAAGGACGTCGCAGGGTGAGAATCGCGGCGAAGGTGCGCGCCCACGGATGGCCTGAGAGGGGCCGGCTGCGGGGCATGCGCTCGGAACAACGCACACTCGAGGGCACAAAGAAGCCCCACGCGGGGCGTGGGGCGACATGATGGTTCGCAATGACCCGTTAGCTGGGCGTCGTCGGTCCCGTTGGGCGTTGGACTAACGCAGACCGGGGAAGAGCCGGAAGCCACGACCTCCGCGCCGCTGGGCCCCCGCAGTGCCGCCGTAACCCTGAGCTGGCCCGAGGAGGTTGAGGAACTCTTCGGGGGAATAGGTCTGGATTTCGGGCGTTACATACCCTGCGCCGTTGTTGTCCTGCTGCGGATCCACCGGGTCGATGTGCTTGTCCATGATCCCGTTCCTTCCTTCGCCTGCTGGCGGCTGCGATACCCCTGGGCTACGTTCCGTCGCGATGCGACCGGATGCCCCTCCCTCGTCGTTCAGCCAGTCACCCGGCTGTCACCTTATTGGACCGCGCGCCGCGCCGTCCAGGCTATCAGTCCTGCGCCTGCCTGGCCTCTCCGACCCAGGCGATCATTTCGTTCTCGCCCAGGGCCGTCAAGGCGCTTTCAACGTCCCGCCGGACCACTTCCGGCGATTGCTCTGGGAATAGGCGGGACACCTCCAGCGAGATTTCGTCGATCTGGTGCGTTCCGTCGCATAGATCCCAGATCCTGCGTGCCGTCGAGTTCAGAATGTGAACGAGCCGTTTCCGGTCGTCGCAGACCATCAGCTCCGAGCCGAGATCCACCACCCTGAGATCGACGCGGGCTTGGGGACATTGACCCATCTGCTCACCTCCGGTGCTGCGCCCTCCGCGTCGCCCCACCTCCTGTGGGGTGCCGGGAGACGAGCGCCCTCAGGATAGCTTCTCATGATCCCAGGACAAATGCCCCGTTTTCAACGAAGTACCCGACAGGGTCTGCAGCGGACCCGAAGCGAATTCAAGATAGGCATGGGCCCAAGCCGGTCTGTATAAGGGGTACGCCGACCGTAGCGAACGAGCAAGCTGATTTTTGCCGGTCCGGCAGGTCCTCTAGAGACGGATTTTTTCCTGGCGGGTGCTGGCGAGAATCCGGCCACTCATCGCTGGCCAGTGGCGGATCTTGTACACCCAGGGTTCGTGTTCTCCCGCCTGATTCCAAGGCCCTCCGCGCCGCCGTACCGCGGTGCAAAGCCGCACTGGTTCAGGCTTTTCCGGGATGGTCGTGGCGTAGACGGCCTTTGCCAGTATGCTTAGCCGCGAGCGGGAGTGGGGCTCCCGAGCGGGTCATGGCGTATAGAAACGACGCACACCGGTGGCATGTCGGTGGCGAGGTATCGAACAGCGAAAAACAAGTTCCAACAAGATCGACAAAGATTGGAACTTGACTTCCCGGGGTGATGGGCGCATCCATTCACTGCGTGTGCCGAGTTATCGGCCAGCGTTCGGGGAAGAGACAAGGGAAGCGTGGGGTGGGACCGAAACGCCCGTCTCATGCGCGACTGCCCTCGGTCGGAGGAGGACACGGGCTATGTCCTGGCGTAACGCGTTGATCGCTCCCCGCGGGCGCATAGGGGTTTTCCGTGCTCTCGTTTTCACCGTGCTGGTTGTCTTGCCAGGGTTGCCGTGCGTGGCGCAGCAGAGCGAGGCCTCTTTTTCGGCGGATCATATGCCGGCCTTTCGCGTTGGAGTCGGCGACCGTCTGACGATCTACAACCACGCGGAGAATCTGCACGAGGATTGCCTCGTTCGTCCCGATGGCAAGATCACTCTGGCCCTCGTCGGGGAGCTGCAGGCTGCCGGTCGCGAGCCACTCGTTCTCAAGGCCGAGATCGAGGAGCTTCTCAAGACCTACCAGGAGAACCCTCAGGTCACCGTCGTCGTGCGC
>CAYSMT010000094.1:0-8267 GCA_964432135.1 uncultured Acidobacteriota bacterium | reverse complement strand
CCCTCGCGCATGCACATCTCATACTGCGCGGCGAAAACATCGATCATGTCCGCGGTTTTCGGCGGCGGTGTGTCCTCATAGTCCGTGTGCTTGAGTGGCCGGAAGACACACACCGTTGGGATAGCACCGACGGAGGTAATCCAGTCGATGGCCTTGATTGACCATTGTGGGTCTTCAAGCCCGGCGATGATCTCGCCGTTGCTAACCCAAGGATCGAAGCTCAGCTTGTCTCGAGCGCCGAGCTTCGCGTTGTACTCGACGGCATCGAGGTAGCGCTGCAAGCCGTACTTATCAGCCTTGCCCGGGCAGACCTCCACAAAACGCACCGGATCGAACAGCTCGAAGCAGAAAGACACGCGGTTGACGCCGATCTCCTTGAGCCGGTCATAACGCGAAAGGTCGGAATGGGGAGGGGTTTGCACGCCGATGAGGCAGCCTGTCGCCTTCTTCACTGCGCGTATGTATGGCTCGAGGATATCGAGATAGGTTTCGCCTTCGTAGTGCCCGGTGTTGAAATCGATGTAGGTGATGCCCGATTCATCGCGCGCGGCGATGGCAACTTCGACGACCTCCGCAACGCGCTTGTCCTCCGCATCATCAGAGCCGAGATTCAGGCCGATCGAGCAGAACTTGCAGCGTGTAGGCTCCTTCTCGGTCCAGTACTCGCAGACCTTGGAGGGATAGATGCCGAGGTAGGTGCCCTGCAAGGTGCCTACCGAGGTCATCCTCTTTCCCGTGCTTGTCGTACGGTCATACCAGTCGGGTTTTGGTGCCAGTTTTACCGGTGCGATCGCTTCGTTTCCTTCGTCGATCCAGATCTCGCCGTTTTTTCGACGGCGTACGACATAGGGCGAGCTTCGCGTGAACTCCTCAGTCACGGGAACATTGGTCCACAGCTCATCCGGAAGGATGAGTTCGAGCCCCGAGCCGAGTCCCGCACGAGTGCGCAGGATGGGTCGGCCGCCGTCGTCCTTAACGTGCATCGAGTCGTCGATGTGTGCGCCGCGACAGTACAGATCCAGCTTGAGCAGCCCAGGGTTTTTGCGGACGTCCCGTTCCATCTGAGACCACCTCCGAGAGGGCCCTGTGCTCGTGGCCAAGGGCAGGATAAGGTAGGGAGCTCCTAATCTACGACCAGACCCGCTTCTTGGAAAATGCGATCTTCCACTTCTTGTCGTCCCGGAAGCCGGGGAGGGGTCCTTCCCGCGTCCTCTTCAGGTTAGATGGTTGAAAACGGTTGTTTTTAAACGATTTCGGCCGCTCACTCAGAGCTTCGACAGCCCGGCAAAGTGCTGCTATATTCCAGTTACTTTCTCGGAGCGTCTCTTCTTCCGCCCCTGGCTACAGACCCCTATGCGGGGGCCTCTCGCCCTCTCGGATAAGCCCGTAAGGACTCCTGGATGGAGAAAGCAGAATGACGGATCGTAGGGCATCACCACGCGCGAAGCACCCGCTCTTGGCCCTCGTCGACTTCTTCGGAAGCCTATGGTTCGGCATCGGGACGATCGTTGCGTTGTTGATCTACTCTTGGCTTGGCTCCGCTGGCACGCAGCCGCTATGGGATTGGTTGCCGCGCCAAAGCTTTGAGAAAACAGAGATGGAGTGGTTCTCGTGGTGGCCTTTCCTCGTCATTCTCTCTTTGCTCGCGCTCTCGTTGAGCTGCGCGACGCTTCGCAAGATTCGTTTCAGTCTGCCGACCATGGGTGTTTGGATGGTTCACTCCGGCATTCTCGTGCTGATGCTTGGTGCCGTCGTGTACTACACGCTCAAGCTCGAGGGCGACATGATGGTCTTTCGGCGCCAGGTCGTGGTGCGGATCGACGGGGGTGAGGAGCTTCGCTTCGTGCTTCGTCCCGGTGCGAGCGTGCTCATCGGTGATGCGAGGCGCGGTTATCGAGTGAGCGTCGCTTCGCTCAACCCCAAGTATGAGCTGCTCTCTGGCGCCGACAAAGGCAAGACCACCTACGCTGCGCAGCTACGCTTCGCGCCACTCAGAAAAGAGAACGCGCCTCCACCTTTCGTTCGACAGCTCCTCGACGGTTACCCTCAGTACACCGAGGATATCGTGCCCGGCAAGGGGCGTGCAAAGAAGGTATTGGGAAAGGCACTGATTGACGAAGGTGTCGAGGCGAGGCTCGAGTATGTTGGTACGAGACGCCTGTTTCTCACCGATCGGCCGGCACTCTACCTGCGCATCGCGGGCGTGGAGAGGTGGACCCAGCTCCCGCTGCACGGACTGCCGCGTTATCGCGAGTACATCGCCAGCCCCGGAGACGTCATCAGTGCGGCTGGTAACCCATCTCCTGCGATCGGCAAGCTGAACCTCACCCCAGCCCCAGCGCGTGACTCGCCTTCCTTGCCTTCCGGGATTGTAGCTCGAGTGACGGGCTTCTTGCCTTTTGCGCAACTGAGTCGCCAATGGGTGGCAGGGGGAACTCGTCACCATCCTGTCCTTCGCTTTCGGATGCGGATGGGTGACGCGGAGTGGGGTGCGCTTCTGCTGGCCGACGACCCGCGTCGTCGTCGTGCCGCACTCGACGGTGGACTTGGTGTGTCCTTTCGATGGGTGCGTAGTGTCGACGAACTCGACGCGTTGCGTAGCGGTGGCGCGCCACGCCTCGTGGTTCGCGTTCCAGCGAAGGAGGTCGTCCAAGAGTTTTCGCTTGCGGACGCTCGCCGGGGTGTCGTCCCGATCGTCGGAACGAAGTATAGCGTGACATTGCGAGACTATTACCCCGAATGGACGCTGGCGCGATCGCAGGAGAAGGCGCAGCTCGCTGTGGTGCAGATCATCTCTCCCGAACGCCGTTTTCACCGCGCTGTCATCTCACCTCAGGTTGAGCTGTCCCAGGACATGGATGACAGTGGACAGATGGGAGGCGGGCTCGTCGACCGTCGGATCCGGATCGAGCTGCACGGCGGTCTTGAGCCGGGAGTGACTCTCGTCGGAGGACCCATGGGCAGCTTTGCAATGCTTGCGGGCAGCGACGGTACGGTCGAGGCAAAAGCCGCTCCTGTCGGTGAGGAGATCGCGTTCTTTGACGGCCGGATGCGTCTTTCGATCCTTGAGCTGTCGGAGAACTCCTTCGAGATCAACAAGCCTGCCATCATTCCCCGCGCCGAGCGCGATCTGCGAGCGGGACCGGCGTACTCGATGATCGGGGTCGAGCTGTTAGCAGGCGCCGAAAGCTCCAAGATATGGGTCGATTACTCCCCCTACACCTACCCAAGTCGGATGGGCTTCAACCTGCGTTCGTTGCGTTTGGCTGATGGGCGGCAGGTCGAGTTCCTCTACTCGAGAGAGAGCGTACTGCTTCCGGCTCCTGTTGCGCTCGAAGAGTTTCGGCTTGAAACCTATCCTGGAGGAAGGCGTGAACGCGACTTTATCTCTATCGTGCGCTTCTTTGAAGAGGGCGCCTGGTCGGCTCCCCACGAGGTGCGCAGCAACCATCCGACGGAGTATGACGGCTGGTGGTACTTCCAGAGCACGTGGGATCCTCCCTCTCTGGAGATAGGTTATGCCGGAATGAATGCCACGGGGCTCGGCGTCGGCAACCGCCGGGGTGTCGGGATTATGTTTTTTGGATGCCTCCTCACGATCCTGGGCTCGCTCTGGGCCTTTTACTTTAAACCATGGCTGATCCGGCGCCGGCGGAATGCAGCTGCAGTGGCGTCCGGAGGCGCTTGATGAAGACACTGGCAAGCCGTCACTCTCGCATTACGTGTTGCGCCGCGGCCACGATCGTTCTTATCATCATCGCACCGAGTTTCGCCGCTGGGAACTTCCATCTATCTGTGGGTAAGGCCTTTACCTCTCAGCTTGATCTTGAAGCCTTTCGGCTCGTAGCTGTGCAAGACCAGGGGCGCATCAAGACCTTCGACTCTCTCGCGAGAGAGAAGCTCAAATACCTCAACTCTCGTCTTGTCGGCCGGGTGGATCCCGCTGTGCTCTACCTCGATATGCTGTTGACCCCTGAGTACTACGCCGGAGTGGGGTTCATTCACATCAAGAACAAGCTGCTTGCGCAGCGTCTCGTGCAGGGTGTGCGCTCTCTCATTATGGCGAGAGATCGACAGGGTGTCATCGCCGATCAAGAACTCAAGGCTATTCAGCGTGGCGGCTTCGTCTCGCTTTCCTTCCTTGATCATCCTGCTGTGCGTTCCGTGCTTTCGGAACTCGAGCGCGATTTGCGGCGCAGCGGTAAGGCTGTTCGTGAGCTGCGCAGCGCCCGCCATCTCGCTGATTCTCACACGCTGCGTGCGATGCTCACTGTCGTCCCGCCCCCGGGAGGTGCGCCTCTCGATTCTTGGTACAACCTCGATGCGGCGATTTCGGGACAGGGCCGACTTCCTCGTGATCATTCCCATGCAGGCATGGGCGACAGCGCCGTACCTGGTCTCGATTCGGTCGTGGCGGTGAGACTTAGCACCTCCTGGGCCACGCTCGCCGAGGCCTGGCGTTTTCAGAGGGCGGACGAGGCGAGCGCAGCGCTCAACGAGTTGGCGCGGACCCTCGCTGATATCGAGCCCGGACTTTATCCTCAAAGCTCTCGTTTGAACTTGGAATTATGGTATTACAAGCATAACAAGCTAACAGCGGGTTGGTTGCTTTATTTTTTTGCACTGCCTGTTCTCTTAATCGCCTTTGTCTACGGCGATCTTTGGGCTCGGTGGGTGGGTCTTGGTTTCTTCGGCGTGGCATTCACTGTGCACACCTTGTCGCTGATCATTAGATGGTGGCTTGCTGGGCGCATTCCCAACGCAAACCTGTTTGAGGCGATCATCGCCTCGGCCTGGTTCGGCTGTGTGTGCGCGATCGTGTTGGAACTTGCCTTTCGCAATAAGCGTCTGCGTTACCTACCTGCGCTGTGCGGATCGGCCTACGCGATGCTGGCAATGATGTTCGGCAACTTCATGACCGTAACCCTCAACTCGGATATCACAACGGTCATGCCTGTGCTGGACCGCACGATCTGGCTTTATATTCATACCAATGTGATCATCGCCTCCTACGCTCTCGTTGCTTTCGCAGCGTTTACCTCTACGGGCTATTTAATCGGTCGATTTTTGGCGAAAGTCATGCCAGAGCGTTTCGGGGCGGACTGGAAGGTGACAGCGATTGCGCGCGGCGGCGCATCTTCTGTGATTCTCAACCGTGGCCATGGGAAAGAAAGCTCGATGGCACGTACGCTCGACGGGGCGACGATGATCTTCCTCGAGGTGGCTTTCGTGTCGCTGTGGGTCGGAACAATCCTCGGTGCTGTGTGGGCGGACGTGTCCTGGGGACGACCCTGGGGTTGGGATCCAAAGGAGGTTTTCGCGCTCAACACCTGGCTCGTCTTCCTCGTCCTGCTTCATCTGCGTATGAAGGTCAGGGACAAGGGGTTGTGGACGGCCGTGCTTGCAGTGATCGGTTTCGCGGTGATGGTTTTCAACTGGGTGGCCGTAAACCTCGTCATCGTTGGGCTTCACAGCTACGCGTAGCGCTGTGCACACGAGCAATGAGAACTCATGCTATATGATTTGAGCCGTCTGCAGGCAGTTAATCGATCAACGGAAACTCAAGCGGATGAGTCTCGGGATGCCAACTTGCTTGCTGCTCGGCGAGGTTCTCGCGGATGGAGAGAAACAGCTCGAGCCGGTCTGTGGGAATGACCCTGTCCATCGGGGGCGTGAAGTTATCGACGGCTCCGAGCTTCGAGATGAGCTCGGAGCGAGTCCCATCGGTTTCTCGAATCGCGTTGCTCTGCGAACGATAAAGTGCAGTGAGCGCAAACAACCAGGCGACACCGAGCACAAAATGGCACCGCAGCCGAGCGTGTCCCATTTTGCGCAGCCCGCCAGTTTCCCGTTCATGGCCCTCCAGGTCGCGAGTGGCTTAGAGCGCTCTGTTATGTGCCTGTCTGTTTCCGTTACAGGCGTTCATCTGGCTCGAGCTCGGCTCCCACCGCTTCCTCCTTCATTGATCTGGCGGAAAACGCGTTTAGTCGGCATCTCAGTGCCCCAGAAGCACGCGTCGAAGAAGGGTGTGTAGTCCTTTCCTGTCAGTTTCTTGAGGAGCACGATCATGTCTTCTGTCGTACCAAAACGCCATGCGAGGCCCTTTTGGTAATTCCATAAGAACGACGCGAAAAGCTTGTCACCGAGCTGCTCATGGAGCGCGGCAAGCAAGACAGCCCCCTTGAAGTACATCAAGTTGCGGCGGTCGAGAGTGCCTTGCTTTCCGGTGCCGATGAGGCGATTTGACAGAGGAATCGAGGCGCGCTTGCAGGAGTGCTCGGCATTGATCTTCCAGCGTTCTCGAAGATTCTCGAGGGCCTGCTTTCCGCGAAGATGCTTGATGACGAGAGAGGCGCTGTACTCCGCAAAGGACTCGGTGATCCACTGCTCCTCGTCGCTGCCCATCTTCACGACCATGCCCCAGTATTGATGAGCGATCTCGTGGGCGAAGCGATGATTGACCCCCTGAGACCAGATCTGAGCGAACCAGGGCTCGAAGGCCTCGCGGGTGATGAACATCGTGCCCGGCGGGGCCTGCCCCCAGCCGAGTGAGTTGATCTCGATGATGTTGTACTCTTCGAAAGGAAAGGGGCCGAGCCAGGGTTCGTAGAACTTGATGATCTTGCGGGCGAGGTTGAGCTGGGTTTTTTCGGCGCGTTTGTTGCGCATCGCATAGGAGGCGACCCGAATTGTCAGGCCGTCCTTCTTCTCTTCGGCCAGCGTGTACTTCCCGCCCACAACATAGACGAACTGGACCGGCTTCGTGATCAAGTTTTCGACGACATTGAGCGCGCCCTCCTTGCGACGGGAGAGAGTCTTGCCCGGAGCGATTGCGATGAAGGGTTGTTCAACTTTGACAGTCGATCGGACGCGGTAGTACTGGCCGGCGAGCCCTGGCATGGGGAACCAGGGGCCAACGGGAAGCATCCAGAAGCTATCACCGTCGGGCCGAAGCAGTACGTCGCCCGAGATTTCGAAGTGCAGTTTGAAGGGTTTGTTGACGGTAGCCGCCTTAGGAAGGACGACGACGAGGTGGTCCTTGGCATGCTGGAAGGGCAAAGCAGCGCCCGTGTCGTCGCGAACATGCCCAACGAGGTAAGGCACCTCCTTCGCTCGGTTGCCATAGAACGCGGAGAACAGCTCGAAGGCATAGACTCTCTGGGCGCTGCGTTGGGGCAGAATTGTTTCGATGAGATCAAGCTGTGCGTGTCCCTTCTTCGAGGCGATCAGCGTGTAATTCAGATCTGTCAGGAGGTAGTTAGGCGTGCAGAAGGCCTTCGCGTTCCGGCCGAGCTTTTGTTCGGAGAGCTTGATCGGTGACAGCGTACCTTGAGGAAGGGAAAAGGGAATCTTGCGCAGGGCGAAGAGCGTCTCTGTCCGGTTCTCGAAGGGATCGTATTCATAGACCAAGGAGGCCTTTCCAGTGTTCAGTTCGAAACGCGCGTAGCTTTGGTCCGCATGATCGAGGAGCTGTTGGACGAGTCGGTGGCTGGCAGGGGTCATCCAGGCCTTCGCAAAGCGGGCTTGGTGGGTACGAAAGGCCTGCGCAAGCGTCTCGCTTGTCTGTTTCTTGGGTTGGGGCAACAGCTCTGGGCTGGCCCAAAGAAGGAAGCTCTCGACCGGTCCTGCGATGCGCAGACCCGCCTCGATACCTTCGGCTTTGAAGCTCGTGGCGGCCTTCACGACAGTGCGTACGGTGGCGTGCTCGAGCGGATCCGCCGACAGATACTCGAAGTAGGCTTTGCCTCGAAAGAACAGGCCTATGGGTGTCTCTCCCGCCAGCAGGAGTGATGCTTGTCCGGAATCGGTCCGTAGTCGAAAGTTGCCAATGCGATACTCCTCGGCACTGATCGGGAAGCTCTTGCCGATGGTGGCGTTGTCAAAGCGGGAAATCACGGTTGCCGGCGTGCCCTTCGTGTGAATGGCATCTTCCGGCGAGGCGATCGAGCACAAAGGGAACAGTACCGCCAGTACTCCGGCAATAGTGGAGATTCGAGACATATTGTTGAACACGCGACCTCCCTAGGTTCTGCTTCAACATGGGGGCCAGCGTAATGAAGAGACACTACCGCACGCCCCCAGCCTAGCAACGTCTATGATCTCAGGGTGTTGCTCCAGATTCAACGTGTGTCGCATCGGAGGTGCCCAAAAGGTGACACGCTTTTTGAGGTGCTGGGTATCGATCTGCTTCTGTTTGTGGCTCATAGAGTGAGAGGTGAGCCCTCAACGGTGCGCTTTTCACGCTTTTCCCGTCCAGCTCCTGACCT
>CAYSMT010000093.1:0-8337 GCA_964432135.1 uncultured Acidobacteriota bacterium | reverse complement strand
AGGAAGAGAACCTTCCCGCGGGTGTTACGCGTCGCATCCCGGGGAAAGAAGACCTCCGCCACACGATCTTCCTCGATCCAAGGCAGGTCGGATTCATACACTTCGGCATGGACCCAGATCGTTGAGAGGTCGGCTATCTTATAGAGCTTCATACCTGGACGAACGAAGCTTCCCTCGAGGGCTCCGCCCATTAGCTTTACGACGACCCCTGATGCGGGAGCGCGAATTTTCAGGCTGCGCTGAACACTTCGCTCGCTCTCGAGCCTTCGGATCTGCTCGTCGGCGATGTCCCAGTAGCGCAGGCGCCCACGAGTCGCCTCGAGCAAACTTTCCGCCTGCTGGCGCACGTCGTCTCGCTTACTCGTCGCGAGCGAGTTACGATAGTCCAACGCACGCAGGTACTCTTCCTGAGTCGCGACAAGCTCTGGGCTGTAGATCTCGAAGAGAGGGGTGCCAACCGTAACCTTCTGGCCAACGTAGTTCACATAAGTCTTCTCGATCCAACCCTCGAACTTCGTTGTGACCCAGCTCAACCTCTCCGCGTTGTAGTCGAGAATTCCAACCGTGCGACTCGTGCGTGTTATGTCTGTACGTTCTGCCTTCACACTTACAAGGCCGATATTCTGCACCTGGACGGGATCGATGATCAACGCGCCGTCTTCGGCAGCTCTCTCATCGGCATACTTGGGCACGAGTTCCATGCCCATCGGTGATTTTCCCGGTTCATGGCGCATATAGGTCGGATCCATCGGTGCATACCAATAGAGGATCTCCCGGTCGCCGGAAGATCTGCCTTTGGGAGATGGACTCTTCATCTTCGCGCTCTCGCGCTTCGGCATCAGCGCCATCCCGCAGATCGGGCAGTCGCCCCCCTCACGCTCAACGACCTCTGGATGCATAGGGCATTGAAAAAGTTGGGCTGCCCGCTCGCCATCCAAGGGCTCCGTCATGGGTTCGAGAGGCATTCCCTCCTCCGAGGGAAGGAAAGGCAGGTCGAGCGGATTGAGAGTCAAAAAGGCGGTCATCAAAACGCCGAGAATAAAGAAAAACGCGAGCGCGAAGCGATTCATCCTTTTCGACATGGGGGGGAGGGAGCTGGATTCAACGACAGCCTCGCGCGACGCAGACGGTTTCCAGCGCAAAATGGCGACGAGACGCCGGGTACTGCGTTTGAAGGGCGTGGTCTTTTTCGGCTCAGGTACGAGATCCTCGGTCATTGTTCGCGAGCTCCCTCAGAGAGTGGCCGGCCGGCCGTGAACTCGATTTCAGCAAGGACGCTCCAGCTATCCGCGAGCAGGCGGTGATAGCTCAGTCGCGCCTCGAAGAGCACTCTCTCGGCATCGAGCAGGTCGAGAAAGCCCTGGCGATTCGTCGTGTAGGCGGCCTCGGCTGACGCAAGCGACTCGCGAGCCTGGGGAATCAGCGTGTCTCGGTAGAGTGCTGTGCGTTCGCGCAACGCCTCGAGACGCAATAGCTCCTCCTGAACGCGGTAGCGCTGATGATCGCGTGCTGTGCGCAGGCTCTTCTCGCTCACGCGTACACCGTGGGCCGCCTCCGCGATGCCTGCCGAGATGCGACGGCGATAGATCGGAATATTCAACCCAATGGTCAAGGAGAAGATGTCCTTGCCGTTCTCGGCTGGCGGATTCAACAACCCAGCCGGATCGTCCCGATCCTGAATCTGAACGTAGCCGATGCCGAAGCGAAAGTTCGGCCAGCGATCGAGTCGGCGCCGCGCAAGCCAGGACTCGTCAGCATCGATCTTCCGTTCAAGGGCCTGGATGTTGGGGTGCTGCTCGATTGCGCTCCTCTCAAGCAGACGCGCATCGAATTCGCCCCTCACTTCGAAAAGCGTGATCGGCGTAAGTTCAAGCGTTGCGTTGGGATGACCGATCAGCTCCGCGATGCGGCGAGAGACGGCCGCAAGACGTTGCGCGAGCGCGATTTTCCGATCGGCCAGACGTGTTAGATCGGTCTGAACCTTGATGACCTCCTGCTGGATTCCTTGCCCTGTGCGATAGCGGACAAGAGCGATCGCCTCGAACCTTCGCAGGAGCTCCACCTCCTCCCGGTTCACCTCGATAGCTTCCTGCAGGTAAGCCACATCAAAGTACGCGGCCTTGAGCTCCGCGATAAGATGCCGAGCCAAGCTGTCCGCTTCACGCTCTTCACGCGCCGCGAGAAAGCTAGCCCGTTTCGCCTGCAAGACGCGCTTACCTACCCAGGGCACGACCTGGCTCAGCTCCAGCGCCTGCCGCTGTGCGCCGATCCGGGTTTCCGGCGTGCGCACGAAGTATCGGAAACTAAGCTGAGGATCCGGAAGAGCGCGCTCTTGGATCTCCCGTTCCCGGTGGACGCTCCCACGTGCACGCTGCGCAGCAAGCAGCGGGTTCTTAGCGAGGAGCTTTCTGACGAGAGCGTCGAGTTGTGGGTCGCCAAAAGCCGTTCCCTTGAAAATCGGCGACGACACCCCGGTCGTGGATGATCGGGGTGAGATCTCGAGGCCATACACTCCGGCGATGCCGATAAGGCCGATAGCGAAAGTAGTGGCAAAGCGAGGAAGGGATCCCGCCTTGAGCGGGCACGAAAAGAGCATGATCAACTCCAGCGGTCAGAAAGCAGTGAACGCGCAGCTCACCGTTGGCAAGTGCGCGAGAGCCTGTTACGAGCTGGAGAGGATCAACAGCGAAACGAGCAGATCATAGATCGCAACGAGAACCACGTCGAAACCAAGCGTATCGTAGTAGGTTGTGCCTGAGAAAACATCTGCATGGACTCGGCATGTCCAGTGTTTGTCAGTGTCCAGGAAAACACGGTCGCATCCGAGGTGAGCAGTGGGATCTGTATTTCGTCACCTGCGTCGTTCGCATTAGCGGCGCAGGGACATTTCCTCTTGACTCGCGGCACCGCGACCGCATCCTCAGACGCTGCGCCAGCACAGCAACAGCAATGGCAGACTTCGCCGCGTTCCGGGCAAACGGTCCATTCTGGCGCCGCCGTGAGGGGCAGCGTCACAAACAAGACGAGCAAGAGCCCGACCACGATGCGACGAAGGCACATATCTTTATAGACTCTAGCCGCATGGCAACACATCCCGCAAGTAAAGGAGTTGTCACGCTCCATCCCGCGACTCCCCACCCAGCGTGACCTGCCGGGATCTGATCTGCGGCTCCCAAACAACGAAACGTGCCCGTTTCTCCTCTGTCCTGTTTCAATCCCTGTCGAACCACGGGTAAACCGCAGGCAACACGACCAGCGTCAAGAGCGTCGCCGAAATCAGTCCGCCAATGACCACGGTCGCCAACGGTCGCTGAACCTCTGCGCCCGCCGAACCGGCTAGCGCCATCGGTACGAAGCCCAGACTCGCCACCATAGCCGTCATGAGAACAGGCCGCAGGCGATCTAGAGCTCCCCGGCAAGCGGCTTCGCGCGGCTCGAGACCCTCACGCCGAAGCTGTTGGATGTGAGTCACCATAACCACACCGTTAAGCACAGCCACGCCGAATAGCGCGATAAACCCGACCCCAGCGCTAATAGAAAAGGGCATACCGCGTGCCCAGAGAGCCGCCACACCACCAATGATGGCAAGCGGAACGTTCAGATAGACGAGGCCAGCCAAGCTCAAGGAGTGAAAGCTCAGATAGAGTAGGACAAAGATCAAGCTCAGTGCCACCGGCACGACGATGCGCAAACGAGCACTCGCCCGGGCAAGGTTCTCGAACTGTCCGCCCCATTGCAGATGGTATCCGGGAGGCAATTCCACCTCGGCCGCCACCTTATCCTGAGCCGCCTGCGCAAAAGACCCGAGGTCGCGCCCCCGAACGTTGGCCTCGACGACGATCCGACGACTGACCGCCTCACGGGAAATTTGATTGACACCGAGCTCCTGAGTGACCTCCGCAACCTGGCCAAGGGGCAGCAACGTACCCGACCGTGTCATCACAGGCAGCGCGCGCAGCCCCGCCAGATCTTGCACTGACGGTCCCGACAGTGTTACAGCCAGTGGAAAGCGCGGCTGCCCCTCAATGACAACGCCGACATCAACACCTGCGCGAGCCGCCTCAACAAGCTCGAGGATCGATTTCGCATCCACTCCGTAGCGCGCGGACTGCTGACGATTGACGCGGACCATGACGTTGGGCAAGCCCGCAACCTGTTCGACCTTGACGTCAGCGGCCCCAGGCACAGAATTGAGTGCTCGTGCTACGGCATCACCCACTTCAGCGAGGACCGACATGTCATCTCCAAAGATCTTGACAGCTATGTCTGAACGAACACCAGCAATCAATTCCTGGACACGCAGCTCGATCGGCTGCGAGTAAGAGAACTTGACACCAGGAACCGCTGCATTGAGGACGCGATCCATCTCTTCGATTAGCGCACCCTTATCTGCCACCCTATGCCACTGATCACGTGGTCGGAGCATGACGAAGACATCCGAGACATCGATGCCCATCGGATCGGTCGCAATCTCGGCTCTTCCGGTCTTGGAGACGACTGTCTCGATTTCGTGAGGAAAGCGCTCGAGAAGCGCCCTTTCTACGAGGGTCGTATCTCTCACGGCCCGCTTGAGACCCACAGAGGGCAGACGCCAGACCTGAAGAGCAATCGAACCCTCATCAAGACGCGGCACGAACTCGGAACCAAGTGTCATAAAGAGGAGAAGTGCCCCCCAAAAAAGAACGAGTGCCGTGGAAAAGATTTTCCGCGGATGAGTTTGGGCGAGTGCGAGAACGCGTTTATAGAACATCTCCAGTTGCCGCATGATCCATGTTTGATGACTTACCTTCGTGTGCGCCAGGAAGAAGGTTGCCAGAACAGGCATGACAGTCAGAGCTAGAAATAGCGAACCCAAGAGAGCAAAAACAACCGTAAATGCCATCGGCTTGAACATACGCCCTTCAACGCCCTCAAGAGTGAGAATGGGAAGGTAGACAATGACGATGATGCCTACAGCAAAGGCGACCGGGCGAGCGATTTCACGCGCCGCAAGCTGAATCGACTCCAGCGCGCTTGTGGAAGCGTCGCGCGATTCGAGATGACGCAGGATATTTTCGACCATCACAACAGAACCGTCTACGATCAAGCCGAAGTCGATAGCCCCAAGGCTCATCAAGTTTCCTGAGATCCCGAAGCGATTCATCAAGATAAAGGCCGCAAGCATCGACAGTGGAATCGCAGAGGCGACGATCAATCCCGCTCGCACGTTTCCGAGAATTAGCAAGAGAACCAGGACAACGAGAACACCCCCCTCAATCAGATTCTTTTTTATTGTACGCACCGTGCGATCGACTAACTTGGTGCGGTCGTAGAAAGTCTCAATGCTTACACCGGAGGGGAGAGTCTCGCCAATTTCTGTGATCGCCTCATGCACTTTCTGCGAAACGACGCGAGAGTTTGCACCCTTGAGCATCATCGTGATTCCTAGCACAACCTCTCCGCGCCCATCGCGGGTCACCGCGCCCTGACGCGTCACCGCGCCAAGCTCGACCGTCGCAACCATTCCGACAGTAACAGGTGTTCCTTGCTCATCGCTACGCAGCACGACGTTGCGAATATCCGTTTTGCTGGTGAGCAGAGCGTCGCCTCGAATGATCTGCTGCTCGCCAGCGTGCTCGATATAGCCGCCGCCCGTCGCCGCGTTGTTGCGCTCTAGGGCCTCCATCACCTCTGCGATTCCGATCCCGTGAGCGAGCATTTTCTCAGGATGGAGGCGTAGCTCGTAGCGTTTGGACTTCCCGCCGAAGCTATTGACTTCCACGACACCAGGAATCGCTCGAAGGCGATACGCAATCTGCCAATCGAGCAGGCTGCGCAGATCCATAAGACTCCAGCAGGCCTCGTCCTCTTCAACTTCTGGGGGGCACATCGGTTCACCACGCAACTCGAACTGATAAATCTCCCCAAGGCCGGTCGAGATCGGACCCAGCTCAGGCGTAGCGTATCCAGCGGGAATCATCTCCTCCGCGACGGCGATCCGCTCGGAAACCTGTTGGCGCGCCCAGTAGATGTCAGTTCCATCCTCAAAGACAATGGTCACGGCCGAGAGACCAAACTTGGATACGGAGCGAATCTGCGTAACGGAGGGGATCCCGCTCATCGCTGCCTCAACGGGAAAGGTGATGAAGCGCTCGACCTCAATCGGTGAGAGACCTGGAGCTGAGCTGAGAACCTGTACCTGCTCATTCGTGACATCAGGCACCGCATCAAGTGGCAGGTCAAGCATCGCTTTGGCGCCCGCAACGAGCAGAAGAATCAACCCAAAGACAACCAATAAGCGATTGTGCAATGCCCAGGAGACTAGTCGTTCGACCATTTCACTCCTCCTCGCCGAGCTCATCCTTGAGGAGCTCGCCCTTGAGCGTAAACGCACCGCGACTCACGATCCGCTGACCTTCATGCAGTCCATCGAGAACTTCCACATTACCGTTGAGAATCTCGCCCGTTCTTACAATAACCGGACGAAAGCGACCCACTTCCTGTTCGACGAAGACTGTTGTGATGCCGCCGATATCCTGGAGAGCCGCTCGGGGAACGCTGATCGTTTCTCGCGAATGCTCGAACTCAAGCGTTGCACGGACAAATATCCCAGGTCGCAAGCGACCATCAGAGTTCCTTAGACGAACCCGCACTTGAGCCGCTCGGGTCTTCGTCTCGACTTCTCCGATGAAGTCGATCTGTCCATGAAAACTCAGTCCCTCAAGAGCTTCGGCAATGATCTCGACTACCTGACCTGGACGCACCTTGCCGATGTCTTTCTCGTAGACATCGAGCCAGACCCACAACCGAGAGAGATCGGAAACCACGAAGAGCGTCTGGAGGCGGTCGACGACCTCACCTGACGAGATCTCCACTCGCGTAACGGTGCCCGCAACAGGGGAATTCAGCTCGAGCAGTGGAGACACGACGCCATGAACGTTCTCTCCCCTCTCCCATCTTTTGCCGAGCCGCTGGATCGCGTCTTCTGTCATATCGAGCAAATGGAGGCGATTCTCAGCGAATCCCAGCGCTGCTTCAGAACGCAAACGCGTTCCCTCACGAGCGAGATACTCACCCTGGGATATGGCCTGGTTTTCAACAAGGCTAAAGGCTCGCTGCGCGGCTTTCCTTGCGACCTCGTGTTCAGCCAACCTCGACAGGTACTCCGCCTGCGCCTCACCAAGTTCTGGTGTATCGATGATGCAGAGTGTGTCTCCCACGCGCACGAAATCACCGAAGTCTCTTAGCAACTTGACGACTCGTCCTCCGATGCGTGACGAGACCCTCGCAGTGCGCGTCTCGTCGTAGGCAACGATGCCGTTAAGCGGTACCTGCAGCCGAGGGTGAGCACGCACTACTTCGGCCAACTCGATATCCGCCGCCTCAAGACGTGCTGGCGGGAGCTCTACGATCTGGAAAGAATTCTTCTCGGCAGGTGATGGAGAAGCTATGTCGCTGTCCTGCCTCTCCGCCTCCCGGCAGCCCAAGCCGAGCACAAGGACTAAGGTGAGCAACATCAAGGCGAGCACACTTTTCCCGGCCCATTCGTTGTTGCACGTCATGACGGATCTCCTTCCGGCCCTTGCGAGGCCAACCCTCTCACGTTCACCGGCGAATCGAGCCGACCCGTGAGTAAATCCAGATCTAGTTTCAACAGATGTAGCTCGAGCCGCGCTTCGAGCTCTTCGAGTTCCGCGCCTTGCGCACTGCGCCGCGCGTCGAGAAGATCCAGGATGGATGTCTCGCCCTCGCGGTAGGCCAACTCAGCAATTCGCTCCGCGGCACGGGCCGCAGGAAGAGCCACGCTGGCAAAGCGTTGCGTGCTGGAACGCGCTGCCTCGAAACGCCGTTGCACGGCATTGAGTCGACTCTCAAGACGTCGCCGGCTCAACTCGCGCTCAGCGAGCGCTATACGGTGATGAGCCTCGGCGAGCACGACCGCTGACCGATTCGCGTTCCATAGCGGCACTTTGAAGGCGACGGAAATTGACGAGCTGCGGGAGTCGAAGGCAGTGGCGCTTTCCAATCGCGTGATCAAGCTCGGCATACGGCGAGTACGCTCGAGGCCGACGCGCTCCTCGGCCTCAGCAACGATGCATTCCTTGACGCGCTGTGCGGCGCTCTCGCCAAGCGTGATCGCAGCGGGACGCTCCTCTGACGAAGTGGGCAAATCGGCCGTCAGAGGCAGATCCACTGTGAAGTGCTCGGGAAGCGCACCACCGGAAAGTCTTCTCAATGCGCCCGCTAGCGCAGCGTAATCAGCTCGTGCCAGGTCGAGCCGGCGCTGCAGGCGATTCAACTCGACCTGCAACCGCAGACGCTCGATCTCCCGCGCCTCACCTAGCTCAACTCTGAGCG
>CAYSMT010000092.1:0-8358 GCA_964432135.1 uncultured Acidobacteriota bacterium | reverse complement strand
AGCCCCTGGACAGCGAGATTGCCGCCCAGCCGAGAGCGATCGCGCCACTCGCAGCGCCGCTGTCACCGATCGACTCCGCCGGCAGCAGGTGGGTAAAGTCGTGCTCGTGGGGAATCACGCCGCGGCAGAAAGCGAACATCCACTCGAAGGCACGCTCGCGTTCGCCGTTGAGATCCGAGATGAGACGCGGCGTCGGTACGCTAAGAGCCTGTCCGACACCGTCAAGCATGCGCGTGAGCGCCTGCGCGAGGCAGGGCTCACCAGCCGGTGTCTCATCGACGGCGCCGATCGCTGTCGTGACGACGGCATAGATGTGGGCCTTCCGCGATCGCGCGGCTTCAAGTCCTTCGATGACCAGGAAGGCCGCCCCTTCGCCGGGGAGAATTCCCGACGCTTTGCCATCCTCGCGCAAGCGGCCCTCCTCCCGGCGCTGCAGGAGGCCGAGGCGATCGGACCAGCAATCGACACCTCCAACGAGAAGCACGGCCTCCGGCTGCTCCGTCAGCTCGGCAAGGGCCTGACGCAGCGCCTCGAGACCCGCCGCCCGCCCCGAAGCGACGGTCTCGATCCGCGCCCCACCAAGCTCAGCACTCAACGCAGCCTGCACCCGTGGCGCATGATCGAGTACGCGACCCGCCCAGGGCCGCGCCGGCAAGCCCACCCAAGCCCTGACCGCCGACACTCCACGCACCTGCGCATTCTCAAAGGCCTCTCGCGCCGCGGGAACAGCCAGCGCGATCAGGCGTCGCTCACCGAGGCAATGCTCAGGGAGGCCAGGAACACGAGCGCCACTAGCGGGTTCGAAGCCGTCATCGCCATCCGAGAGAAGAAAGTCCTCGAACGGCAGCTCCTCGAGGCGCGAGACCCCGGCCCGCATAGCCGCACAAGCAGCCGCAGCGCGCAGGCCCACGGGTGTCACCATACCCACTCCCGTGATCGCGGCCGTCCCTGCCCAGCTCGTACACGCGCTCATCTCTCACTTCCCCGAGTCAAGGCGGAGCGCCGCGCAAGCACTCCGACTACCACCACAGCCGCGCAAGCGAGCCCACCAGCCGCCGAGTAGAACCCAAGGGCGAGCCCGCCGAGAGCCTGGTAACCCACGGCGATGCCTCCAATGGCCAAGGCACCGAGGCTGACGCCACCGATCGCGAGCACACCGATCGAAACAGCTCCGATACTAATCAAGCCAACGCTCACGCCACCGATCGCCACGACCCCGACCGCGATCGGCCCGCGCGCGACGATGCCAAAGGTGATGCGCGAAGAGAGTGTCTGGTGCCCCGCCTCCGGACGTGACCTTCCACCTGTTTCGTTAAGCTTGTGCTCGTCCATGGCTTGCCTCGCCGGCCTCGGATCAGTTGATCGAGACCGAGGCGCCCTTCAAGCGCATCGGCCCCGACGAGCGGCTGAGAAGGTGACTTCCGCGCACAACGACCTTTCCGTCGGCTTGCAGCGTGAACGACGCCTTTCCACAACGCAGCGTAATCTCTCGCGAACTCTCGAGGATAAGAGTCTCGCCCTCCTGTCGCACACCCACCGGCACGGGCGCGACGGGCCGCGACCCAGAGATCACGCCCAGAACGAGCGGCCGTTCGGCGTCCGCGTCTTCGAAAGCCAACGCGACCTCACGCCCGACCTCCTCTTCTTCCAGCGCTACGAGGGTGCGCGCAACGACGCGGCGCGCATCGCTTCCCTCTCCCAGCATCACCAGGACGCCTCCGCCCTCGAGGAGACGCTCGATGCGCCCGAGCTCGAGATCGCGTCGTCGCACGAGTGGGTCGGCTCGAAACTCCAGCAACGCACTCGCCTCTGACCTTCTGCCGTTGCCCATCTTCTAGTTCTCCTGGATCTTGCTGCCCTTGATGATGACGGGGCCAGAACCTCTGATGTTGAGCTTCTTACCCTTGATCGTGATATCGCCGTTCTTCTTCAAAGTGATCGTCGCCTTGCCTGCCTTGAGATCGATCTCGTCCTCCGCCTCGATGGTGATCTTCTTTGCCTTGACGATCAGCTTCTTGGCAATCTCCTGCGTGCCATCCTCCCCGGCCTTGGCCTCGAGATTCTTGCCAATAGTGAGCAGCAAGTCCTTGCCGACCTCCACGGACTTATTCTTGCCCACGCTCTGCGATGCCGAGAGCCCGATGGTTTCGTCCAAGACGGCCCCAACCTCAACAGCCATCGCCGCTCCGACGGTTGTGTTCATCGCCGCTCCGACGGTAACCGCCATCGCCGTCCCTACGGTCAGAGCCATCGCTGCGCCAACAGTCTCCGTGCGAGAAGCCCCGATCGTCTCTGTTTGGCTGCCACCGACGTTGAGGGTCATGTTCGCACCGATGGTCTCATCGTGATTCACGCCCACTTTGAGCGTCTTGTTATTAGTGATCGTTTCGCTGTGATCATTGCCAACGGTAATCGTCTTGTCGTGGTCAATCGTCTCCGACTTGTCATGACCCACGCTGAGCGAACGATCGACCCCGACGCTCTCGTTGCGAGAGTCTTCCGTCACCTGGCGATGGTTCTTCTCGGCATGGATGTAGATCTCCTCCGAGCCCTTCTTATCCTCAAAACGGATCTCATTGAAATTGTCGGTGCCACCGCCCTTCGTACTACGGCTCTTGACGCCACTCTGCGTACTGTTAGCCGGCAGCTCATAAGGCGGCTTGTTGTTCCCGTTGTAGACCCTTCCCGTGATGATCGGTCGGTCCGGATCACCCTCGAGAAAATCGACAATGACCTCCTGCCCGATCCGAGGTATCTGAATCGCACCCCAGCCTTGACCCGCCCATGCCGAGGAAACGCGAACCCAGCACGATGCGTTCTCGTCTCTCTCGCCGTAGCGATCCCAGTGAAACTGCACCTTGACCCGACCATGCTCGTCCGTCCAAATCTCCTCGCCGCTCTTGCCGACGACCGTTGCCGTCTGCGGGCCACGTATGAGCGCCGACGGTGTGATGCGGCTCGGCCGGAAGACCTGCTGGCTATCCAAAGCTTCGAAGTGGCACTCAAAGCTCAGCTTCTCCTCCCCCCCACCCTCAGACTCATAGCCCTGCGCGCTCGCCCGCGTGCGCTCGGAGACAACCAGATACTCGCGGTTCTGATCATCCCGCGCGTGGTTTTCCAGCTCGAAAAGATAGCCCACCTGCAATCCGCGAACATCTCCCGACCCGTTGACACGTTCGTGGCGAGACTGGATCTCCTCGATCCGCGTACGCGCCCGAAAATCTCCGAGTGAAGTCTCAAGATAATGCCCTGGGTAGTCGAAGACCTCGGCATCGCCGTGGAGGTGCTGACGATCGAGAAGTGAGGAAACGAGTAGATTCGCTCGCGGTTTCTCAAAGTCGTAGGCTGAAAGGGCCACGGTCCCCGGCTGAACGCGCTGACGAAGCAACCATTTCGAGATGTGATCCCTCTCGCGCAAGACATCACTTGCGGGAAAAAACGGAACACTCTCATAACCGGGGAAGACCTCGTGCGAGCTGTACCCATCCGAGAGCACAAGAGTGTGTTTGCCATCCTCGTGGCGGAAGAAGTAGTAGATACCCTCAGCCTCGAGCAACCGCGAGACAAAGTCAAAATCCGTCTCCCGGTACTGAACGCAGTACTCGCGAGGCTCGTAGCTCCCACCCAGACATTCCTCAAAGTCCGAGAAACCGTTGTCCCGAAAGATCTCTTTCACGATCTCCGGCACACTCATTTCCTGGTAGATTCGGCAATCCGCCGTGCGCGTCAGAAGCCACAGCCAAGGCCGTAGCTGCGCCCGATAGGCATGGTAACGCCCTGTCATCCCTGCCTGGGAGAACTCGGCAACGATGCCGCTGAAGTAGCGTTCCTCCCCGTCGGGCAGCACCATCGCGACGGTGACCTCCTGGCCAAGCAGCGCTGCGAAGTCAATGCTTGGCTCCTCGCTGATCAGCTCGAGCTCGTACTCGAAGGGCCGACCGAGTTCCTCGCGAGTCGTCATCGAGCGTAGGCGCAAGGCATCATCACCCAACGGCGTGTGGACCTCGATCGTGCGATCGCTCTTCATCGCGTTACTCCTCTGGATCGTAAGCGTAGGCGAACTCGCCGCCCTCCACGCTCACGTGAACCCTTGCGGCACCGCGACCATCGATCAGCCGCGTGAGCAGCTCCTCGCTGATGGCCGGGAGGATCGTATTGGTCAGGATAGCGTCGATCATCCGCCCGCCGCTTTCGAGCTGTGTGCAACGGCTCGCTATCAGCGCGACAACCTCGTCGGCCCAAGTGAAGGAGAGATCGTGCCCCTCGCGAATTCGCTTCTGGATCCGCCGCAACTGCAAGCGTGCGATCGCACCGATCATCTCATCATTGAGTGGGTAGTAAGGGATCACGACGAGCCGACCGAGCAACGCCGCTGGGAAGACCTTCAAGAGCGGCTCGCGCAAAGCTTTAGCAACCCCCTCAGATGAGGGCATAAGCTCCGGGTCGGCGCACATGTTCATGATCAGTTCGCTACCCACGTTTGAGGTCAAGAGGATCAGCGTGTTCTTGAAGTCGATCAAGCGGCCTTCGCCATCCTCCATGATCCCCTTGTCAAAGACCTGAAAAAAGATTTCATGCACATCGGGATGAGCCTTCTCCACCTCATCGAGCAGCACGACGCTGTAAGGCCGCCTCCGCACGGCCTCAGTCAGCACGCCACCCTCGCCGTAGCCGACATAGCCGGGAGGCGCCCCTTTGAGTGTCGAGACCGTATGCGCCTCCTGAAACTCACTCATGTTGATCGTGATCATGTTTTGCTCGCCACCGTAGAGAGTCTCAGCGAGAGCGAGCGCCGTTTCCGTCTTGCCCACACCGGACGGTCCGCAAAGCATGAAGACGCCGATCGGTTTGTTCGGGTTGTCAAGTGCAGCGCGAGAGGTGCGAATCCGGCGCGCGATCATCTCGAGCCCGTGGTCCTGTCCGAAAACACGCGCCCGAAGGGTCTCAGACAGACTGAGCACGGTCGAGATCTCGTCCTTGACCATCCGGCCCACGGGAATCCCGGTCCAGTCAGCCACGACCGAAGCGACGGACTGTGCATCGACCGAGGGCAATATCAGTGGCCATTCGCCCTGAAGCTCTGCGAGTTCCCTCTCAAGCGCGACCAGTTCCGCCAGTAGCGCCGCGCGCTCCTCCTCGGAAAGCTTGACTTCGGCCGGATCTCCCGGTGCGGGAGCCGCGCTCTCTTTCCGGCTGATCTCCTCAACGGCCCCTTCGATTTCACTTCCCGTACCCTCAACAACACCGCAACTACCTCGCAGTTGCGCGCGACGCTCGAGGATCTGCGAAACGAGCTTCTGCTCTTCTGCCCAGCGGCTTTCAAGAGCCTCGAGGCGCTCGTGCTCTTCTGCAAGCATCGTACGTGCGCGCTGCTCGCGCGCTGTCGTCTCGACCCCCACCGCGCTTTCCCTGGAGATGATCTCCAGCTCGCGCTCAAGGGCCTCGATGCGTTTGCGGCTATCATCGACCTCCGCGGGAACCGCATGCTGAGAGACAGCAACCCGCGCACAAGCCGTATCCAGGAGACTCACCGACTTGTCCGGAAGCTGGCGCGCAGGGATATAGCGGTGCGATAAGCGCACCGAGGCCTCGATGGCTTCATCAAGCACCTGAGCACCATGATGTGCCTCAAGGGTCGAAGCCATCGAGCGCATCATCAAGATCGCCTTCTCCTCGCTCGGTTCCTCAATCTTGACAACCTGGAAGCGGCGGGTCAGCGCCGGATCCTTCTCGATATATTTTTTGTACTCGGCCCATGTCGTCGCAGCGACAGTGCGCAGCGTGCCACGAGCGAGCGCCGGCTTGAGAAGATTCGCCGCATCGCCCGTGCCCGCAGCTCCACCAGCACCCACGAGGGTATGCGCCTCGTCGATGAAGAGTACGATCGGCCGCTCGGAGGCCTGGACCTCCTCGATGACCTGGCGCAAGCGATTCTCGAACTCACCCTTCATACTCGCACCCGCCTGGAGCAAACCGACGTCGAGTGAGAGCAAGCGCACGTCGACCATTGCCGGGGGCACGTCCCCTCGCGCAATCCGCAGAGCGAAGCCCTCAACGACAGCCGTCTTGCCGACGCCAGCCTCGCCCGTGAGGATGGGATTGTTCTGCCGGCGGCGCAGCAGGATATCGACGATCTGGCGGATCTCCTCGTCCCGGCCAACGATCGGATCGATTTCACCCTGCTGCGCGCGCTCAGTGAGATCGACAGTGAAACGCGCGAGCGCCTCCCCCTTGCCCATCGCTGCCGGCGACATCGCCGAGCTCGCCTCACCAGGCACGGCCTCGCCTCCTGGGCCGGCGGGCCCCGAAAGCGCATCCTCAGGTCATCCACCGACGATCTGGGCAAAATGCTCGCTCAGCTCGTCGAGACCCAACTTAGAAAATTGGCCGGAGATGCTCATCAATGCGTTGCGCAGGTCGCGAGTCTTGAGAATCCCAACGATGAGATGCCCCGTCCGCACTCGAGACTCTCCAAAGAGCAGTGAGCCATAAACCCAACCGCGCTCCACCGCATCCTCGACGTGAGAGGAAAGATCGCTGATCGCGCTGGCTCCGCGCGGGAGGCGATCGAGAGCCTCGGTCAGATCTGAAGCCAAGCGCGCGGAATCGAGCTCGAAGTGGCGAAGCAAACGATGCAGATCGGAGTCTTGCTGCTGGAGAATTTGGTGCAGCCAGTGCACGAGCTCTACGTAGGGGTTGCCACGCATCTTGCAGAACACGGTCGCGCTCTCGATGCTCTTGTAGGCGAGGGTGTTGAGCTTCGAGAAAAGCGCGACGCGTGAAATCTCGGACATCTGCCGTCTCCTTTTTTCGGATGCCACACTTCAGATCACGGCGCGTCGGCCGCAAGCAAGTCGAGTACGAGATCGCCCGCATCTTCACGAGCCGGCCCCGCGTTGAGCCAAGTCGACCAGCCGAGGCGATTCTTGCCGCCAAGCACGAGCGGTGGCACCTCGTCTCGAGCCAATATCAGCCGTACGTCCCAGCTCAGCTCGTCGCCGAGATAGCCGCGCACAAGATCGACCAGCCGCCGCCGCGCCTGAGAACCAGGCAACAAGCGCTGATAATCCCGCCGGCTCATCGGCCCGAGAACGATGCGAAACTTTTGCTGGCAATCCCAAACGCGCCGACCCGCGGTCGTTGTCTCTCCCAACGAGGCGACGCTTGGACCACCACCAAGGCGGCACTGAGTCGATGACGGAAGATCGATCCACTGGCCGACAAATTCCTCGATCGCGACGGGCAGCTCGAAAAAATCCGAGATGAGCTGCAGCAAACCCCCAACAGGACGCGTCGCCATCGCGAGCAAGCCGGCGTGAGAAAGCTTCGCGAGATCCGGCACCGCGTCCCGCTCGCGAAGCGAAGGCATGCCCAAGCCGCACACGGCACCTACGTAGAGAGCGAAACGGTCCTCGGCGGGGCGATCGAAGCTGACCGCGGGCTGTACTCTGGCCCACGCGCGATAAAACAGCGAGATCAAACGATGGTGAAAGAGGTTTGCAAAGGCCTCAAACGCCGCATCGCCCGCGTTGCGTCTGCGATCTCGCGCGAGCTCACTCAGATGCAGAGGAAGCGGCCCATTGGGCCCGAACAAACCGAAAAAGCTGACCCAAAGCCGACCTGGCGCATCGCCTCGCGGCCGCTGAGCAGCGGCGATTGTCGACGGGGCGAAGGCGAGACTGGCCTCCTGGCCAAGACGCAGCGCTTCGTCTTCCGCGCTGCGGGCCTCGCCCATTCGCGGCAACTCCGGATAGGCGTTCTCGAGACGACGCAACACGCTAAAGAAGCCATAGCGATAGGGCTCCTTCTCGAGACTCTCGAAGAGCGCTAGAGCGTGTGTCGACGTCCGGTCCTGACCGGCCACCGCATGATCTCCCCGCGGTCGCTCGAAGTAACGACCGTCTCAGTGAAGGAATTGATCGAAACATAATGCGCCAAAAAATCCTCCAGGACGGCCCCGAGCAGAAACACTCCACTACCTTCGAAAGCGGCCTCGTCGAAATCGAGTGTGACCTCAACACCACGACCGAAGGCGATCGGCCCTCGCACGGGCAAGCGCCGTGTCACGGGCTGCGAATGAACACTGCGCAACCCATCAATTTGCTTGGCGATCTCGGACTTCCCTGCATCGCCGTACAAGCGCAGCATCTCTCGCAGCGCAACAGCTCCTTCCCGCTCATCCTTGTCGACAAGCGAAAGGTAGTTCAGCGAAAGGTGCGATATCAGACGCCAAGCCGTCTCACCTGCGGCGGTTGCCTCGACGGGTGGAGTTGGCCCAGCCAGGCAGTGTACGCGAGTAACAGGTGCACCGGACTGGAGCGTCAACTCGACAGCTCCACGTCCTGGCGCAAGGTGCTC
>CAYSMT010000091.1:0-8407 GCA_964432135.1 uncultured Acidobacteriota bacterium | reverse complement strand
TAGGTACCCATCCACTTCGAGCACGGCGTGGAGCGCGAGCCTTCCGTCGTCGAGGGTCCGGCACCAGGCCCCGAAGGGAAGCTGGCAGCCACCCTCTACGAGGGCGAGCAGCGCTCGCTCTGCGGTGAGTTCTCGTGCGACGAGCGGATCATCGAGCGTCGTGACAGCGCCTCCTGTGGGTAGGTCGTTGCGGCGTTGTTGAAGGGCGATCGCTCCCTGAGACGGTGCCGGGACGAAGCGTTCGGGATCAAGGCGCTGCTCCTTGAACCCGTCATGGGAGAGCGGTCCCTCGTCGAGGAAGTCTGGCACGGCCTCGAGGCGAGCAAGGCCCGCCGCGGCGAGGACGATCGCGTCGAAGTCGCCGTCTCGGAGCTTTGCAAGCCGGGTCGGGACATTACCGCGTAGCCCCTCGATGCACAGGTCCGGGCGTAGGTCGCGCAACAGGGCTTGGCGGCGCGCCGAGGAGGTGCCCACCCGGGCGCCTCGCGCCAGGGGGAGGGGTCCGGTGTCTTCGCGAAAGCTCTCGCGGCGTACGAGGAGGCAGTCGGCTGGGTCGACTCTGGAGAACACGGCTCCGATCTCGAGGGTCTTCGGCATCACGCTTGGCAGGTCCTTGTAGCTGTGGACCGCGATGTCGATCCGTCCTTCGAGCAATGCCGATTCAATCTCGCGCACGAAGACACCGGGCGTACCGAGTTCCGCGAAGCTCCGCGTGCGATCTCGATCACCTGTGGTGCGGATGATGACGATTTCCGTGTCGTACCCGAGCTCACGCAGGCGCGCCTCCACTTGGCAGGTCTGGGCGCGGGCCAGTGCCGATCCACGGGTTCCGAGGCGCAGCTTCACTTCGCCTCCTTGATCGCCGGGAGTCGGTCGAGATCGGCTGTGAAGGCGATCATCCTCTCTATCGCAGCGCTGCAGACGGGGCAGTAGCCCACGGCCCCTTTATTTTTCATCTTGCATCGGCGCGTCGGTCGAAAAACGCCCTTGGCAAGGTAGCCGCCACCCTCGAAGGCCCCGACGACCCCGTCATAGGCGGCCTGATCGGGGGTGGGCAGCGGCGTCTTCGTGGAGACGAAGTGGCCCCATTTGAGCAGTGCGCGGGAGGGATGGCGCGTCAGGTTGGGTTCCCAAGGTTCGACCTGCGAGGCGTCGTTTTCGTAGGCGACGTCACTCGTAAAATACTCGTCTCCGAGCCCCGCGAAGCCGTGCCCAAACTCATGCAAGAAAAGGTAGGCGTCGAACTCGCCGTCCGCGGTCGAGACCGTGAACTGCCGGAAGACGCCACCGCCACCATAGCGCGCTGTGTTGACGAGCACGATGAGCACGTCGTGAGGTACGCGCCCGGCGAGATCCTCGAGGCGCCGGAAGTCCGTGGGGCAGAGGTAGCGCGGCGAAGCAAAGGTGTCAAAGGAGGTCAGGGCACTGCGTGGAAACACGCGCTTGCGGGGTTCGGCAGGTCCACGTTCCGTTCGACCGATCTCCCGGAGTCCGCGCAGGTTGAACAAGTGCCAAGCGGACGACCATGGTGCTTCCGACGATAGCGTCGCGGCGAGGCGTTCAAGGTCTCTCCGGAACTTTTCTGCTTGATCGTCCGGGTAGCCATCTCCGACGACGAGCAGATCGACCCGTTTGTCCAACGGGCCGCTGATGACAACGTCGATGATGTCGACTTGCTCGGGCGATTGTGGCCAAGGTGCCAAAGCGTAGTCTTGGGGATCGAGAGGGAAGCGTGCCCGGGTCTCGAAGCGGCCGTTGGCCCCGCGTTCGAGCAGGCACAAGACGACGCTCTCTCGTGGCAGCGGGAAGCGCAGCGTTTCCATTCCGCTGCGGCGCTCGCCCTTCAGTGCCGGAGCCGTACTCAGCCACTCGCCATACAGGCTCGAGAAGCCGCGGGAGAAAAGGAGCTCATCACTTTCGGCATCGCGCAGTTCGAAGGCGAGCTGCCCAAGGTTCATATCGTCGATGAGATGGCGTCGTGGTCCGGCCCACACGCCTTCGAGACCGATACGGGATAGCGACCAGCTCTGCTGGCCGGCGTAGCCGGAGCGGTTGATCTCCGCGCGCACGGTGGTGGGTACGAACAGGCGCTCGAAGCGCTCTGGCTTCGCCTTTCCGGAGCCCGAGGGTGCGAGGGCAAGGCAGCACAGAGTCAGGGCCAGGCTTCCTGAGTGATTGATCATGGCGCTATCATCCAGAAGCCGACCCTGGAGATCAAATGACTCTCGCCAGCGGATTTCCCCTCATCGTGCTCTCCGTCCTGTGTGCATTGACCCAGCCCGACCCTTCCGAGCCCCTCGCCCATCGATCCACGGCGCTTGCGCGGTGGGGTGATCAGCTCGTCGTCGTGGGCAGCGGCGGATTGGTGCTGCGTGACGGCGAGGGCCACGGCCCTCTAGATCGCCTCGTGCTTCCCGGAGGATGCATCGAAGTGTCGGTGTCGGGACAGCGTGCCTACGCGTCTTGCGGTCCTCAAGGCCTGGTTGTTGTCGACCTGCCGGACGATGCGGCGCCCGTCGTGGTGGCGCGTTGGAAGAGTCCCGGCGCGGTCTACCAGGTGGCTGAGACGGACGATGGCCGTCTCCTCGTGGCGGATGGGGTCATGGGGTTGCGTATACTCTCCGTTGCCGGCGAGCCCTTCCGAGAGCTCACGGCGCTCGACCTTGGCGCTCAGGTCCGGGGTGTCGTCGTGCGTGGGCAACGCGCCTATGTGGCCGCCGGCCGCGCCGGCGTGTTCACCGTGGCGCTCGGCGAGATGACGCTGCAGCTCCTCGGTGGCACCAGAACGGTCGATGCACGCGAACTCGCCCTTCTTCCCGGTGGGCACCGGGCTGTGCTCGCCGACGGAGCGGGAGGTCTCGTCCTGCTCGATCTCGAAGGTGAAGCAGCTCGGATCCTCGATCGCATCACGCGGATGGGGGTCGACCGGGTGCGTGGTGTGGCCGTGCTCGGCGAGCTCGTCGCTTGTGCTGAGGGCAGCTCCGGCGTGCGTTTGGTGCGCGTAACGGACGAGGGGCAGCTCGAAGAACTCTCGCGCCTCAGGGAGCTGTCCGGCGAGATCACCGACGCGTTGCTCGTCGGTGCGGGAGCCGCGCGCCGCGCTTTTCTCGCGGCAGATCGGGCGGGTGTGTTCGTCATCGATCTTTCAGATCTGGCACATCCTCGGCTATTGCCAGCACCCTGAGCGAGTGCGCTCCCGCCGAACTCTCGAGACGTCGGGTGGGGTGCTCACGTAGCCGATGGAAAGAACGTCCTCTCGATGGGCGGATGGACCGGTCGAATAAGCACGCCGCTTAACGTGCCACCTGCGCCTCGCGTACCGACTCGCCCGCGAGGGGAAAGATAGGACGCAGGTCGGTGGGTTGATCGACGAGGCGGGAGATGAGATTCTGCATCTCCTTTGACGTTCGGCCCTGAGTCTGGATCAATCGTTTCGCCGCCGCGTAGTCTCCGGTCGCCTCGATCATCAGCAGGTGGCGCGTAACTTCGCCCAAGGCTTTTTCGAAGCGCGAGCCCTGATAGCGCGCCCGCCCATCGTGTGGATCGATCCGGATCGCTCCGGTATCACGCAGCAGGTTGAACTCGATGGCGGCAGCCCGGCCGTGGGCCGAGCCCGTTCCGAAGCGCACCGAGCGAAACAATCCCGCGAGGTAGGTGGCGATGATGCGGCGCGGGGCGTGCGTAAATATCTGGCGACGCGTGAGGTAGAGCAGGTTCCACAGGCCGCATAGGTCGGCCTTGGCTTCCTCGATCGCGGGATAGGTTTCGAGCAAGAACTCGCGCACCTCAGCCGTTTGCCCGTCGCGTACGATGCGGCCTGGCCCGAGCCCGTGGCTCATCTCGTGCAACAGAATGTGATCGCGGAAGGCAGCGGCATCGAGCTCGGCTGCTTGCTCATCTGCGAGGACATCCCGGGCTATCGGCACGAGAGTTTGCGCGAACTTGGCATCGATCAGGTTCGTCAAGAGAACCTTCTTCGAGCCCTTCAGCTCCCGTACCATCTCGTCGTTGGGGAGGTTGAATGCGGCGGTCTGGATCCCGGCCCGCGCCTCGCCAGCACTGAAGACGAGCTTCGCCACCCGAACCGGCGAAGATGCGTCCCGCGCGTGGTTTTTGTGCTCGTCGGGTATCGGTAAGTGGTCTTCCATCTCGGGCAGCAGCGCGCGCAGCTTTTCGAGATGCCGACTGGCCGCGCGATCCACGACCGTGACGAAGGCTTCGAAGGAGGCCTTGTAGCCGAAGAGCTCGTCCTCGTAGATCTCGTAGGGACCAAGAGTCAGCTCGACGGGGCTGTCGACATCCATCCAGGCGATCTCCGCCTTCTGATAGCGGTCCGTTGCGAGGGCCTCGGCCAGTTGCGCTAAATAGTTACAGAGAGATGTGTTCTGGCTGCTGCGCACGGCCCGGTGCAGGTGTTCGATGCTCTTGTCCAGCTCAGCGCGGAAGGCCTTCGAGTAGGGGATGCCGACGAGGTCATCGCCCCGTCGCTCGACGAGGGTTGTCAGCGAGATCAGCTCCGCTTCGCGGTCTGGATGCTGTTCGAGGAAGGCACTCCACTGCTCACGCGTAAGATCGGCCGGGTAGAAGCCGCCGCCCTTCGGACGGGGCGGCACGCCGAGGACGAAGGCCGCAAAGCCCCGGTGACGCTCATAGACTCCGGCGTGAATCTCAAACAGCCGCAAGGCCGTCCGGCCGCGTGGCCCCGGGATGGCGGCGAGGGCCCGTCGGTAGGCCGCGTTGAGGCGGTTGGCCTGACGCTCGAAGACGCGCTCGATCGGCCGGCTGGCTGCAATGAGCTCGTCCAGCACTGTTCGCTCAGTTTCATTGAGTGACGATAGATCCGCTTCGAGCACGACGGGAACAAAGTCTGCGAGATGCTCATCCAATCCTTGGGGAAGCTGCAGCACGATGGCATCGGTGTCATCGGCGCTTTTCTCGGGACCGGGTGCCGCCTTGTGGTCATCGTGGCAGCCAGCGAGGGGGGCAAACACCATCAGCGCCAACGCGCGGCGAGCCAGGACATCCATCGCGATCCTCCTCGAACGATGCTGTTGCAGAATAAGCGCCCGCGGCTGCGGGATACAAGCGGCCGCAGGTGGGCGAGCGTGATAGTCTTTCCTCGCTGCTGGCTGGGGCGCCACGCGTGTTTCGCGACAGTTGACCGCTTCGATGCCTTCGGCGCGGCAGGGCGCCGCGTGCGGCAGCTCCGGGCGTGCCCGGGAGGCCTGGAGAGAGACTTTGGCTCGCGGAGAGAGATTCACGCTGGGTATCAAGCTGACGATCGCGTTGGCACTGCTGTGTGTGACCTTCGCTGGCGTGGTCTATCTGGCGTTAGCCGATGCGCGGTGGATGGCCGCGACGATCCGCAACGATCTCGACCGTCAGAACGAGGACTACGCGCGCCAGATCGAGAGCTGGTACGATGCCGTCACGAGAGAGCACGCGCGCCAGATAGCTGCGCCCTTTCTCTGGAATGTCGAGAGCCTGCACGGACTTGAAGAAGGTTCGCCCGCTTTCCGGCGCTTGCAGCGCCGGATGTGGCAGTTCGTCTACGGGAAGGATGAGGAGCCATTGTGGCAGGACGCACCCGTAGGTCCGCTCGAGTCCGTCCTGATCATCGACCGCGAGCACCGTATCGTCGCGGCCTCCGATCCGATGGTCGTTGATCGGCGCTTCAACGATCCTCAAGAGATCGCACGCATCGACGCGGCGCTCGAGCAGCCTCAGTTACGGCGCATCGCAGGGGAGCGCGCGGACGGGCGCTCGGTCGTCGAGCTCTCCGTCGGTGTTCCCAACGCGCAAGGTCTCACGATCGGCGTTGTGCGCTTGCGCTACGTCGGAGGTGAGGTTGGTCAACCCCCGGCAGCCCCGGAGCTCGTCGTTCCCGAGCAACCTCGCTTCCTTGCTCCGGCCTTGGCGGGTTTGGTCGCGGTTCTTGGCGTCGGCTTCGGGCTATGGGCGACGATTCGCGTCTTTGGTCTGACGGGGCGGCTCAAGGCCATGGCCCAGGGCGTGCGCCTGCCCAAGGCTCGTGGTGTCGGGCAGGAGGCCCTCTCGGTCATCGAGGAACGCCTCGAAACCCTGAGCCACACCGTGCGCCGGGATGACCTGCTCGTTGCCTCGCTCTCGGACGCGTTGCGCGAGGGGGTGATCCTCCTCGATCCTCAAGGCGAACCGGTCGTGGCGAATCGCCATACGGAGGTCATGCTGCAGCTTGAAGACGAGGATCCCACCGAGCGTTTGCCCCGTATCGCGGGGCTGCTCAGACGCAACCCGGCCTTACACGATGTCGTTGTTGCCGGGCTCGAGCGCCAAAGTGCTGTTCGTGAGCAAACGATGACGCTGATGGTGCCGTGGGGGCATGCCATCGGCGTGCAGGTCACCTCTTACCTGTTGCGCGATGGCGATCGCACGGCGGGTATCTTGCTCGTCGTCAAAGATCGTTCATCGATCGAGGTGCTTGAGCGCAACCTGCGCGAGGCGTCGCGGTTGCAGACTATCGTGAGGTTGACCGGGTCCGTGGCCCACGAGGTCAAGAATCCTCTCGGGGCGATCTCGATCCACCTCGAGCAGTTGCGTCGTAAGCTGCGTGCCATCGAGGGTGGCGAGCAAGCCCTCGGGGAGCGTGTTGCCGTCATCAAAGAAGAGATCGGTCGCCTACGAGAGATCCTCGAAGAGTGGCTCAGCACGACCGCGCCCGAGGAGCGTGCGCCAGCCCTCGCGCCCGCCGACGAGGTGCTCGAGTCCGTCGGTCGTTTGCTGCGTGTCGAAGCACGGCATCAAGGGGTCGAGCTTATCGTCGAGCACGAGGGGGGGTCGCCTCGCGTGTCCCTTTCGTCCGCGCGGCTGCGCCAAGTCCTGCTCAACCTGGCCCTCAATGGCTTGCAGGTGATGCCCAGCGGCGGTCGTCTCGTACTGCGCTTGCGGGTTGAAGGACACAAGGTTGTTTTCGAGATCGAAGATAGCGGCCCGGGTATCGACCCGCAGCTACGTGAGCGCATCTTCGAGCTGCATTTTACGACGCGATCAGGGGGGTCGGTTCTTGGGTTGCCGATCTGTCGCATGCTCGTCGAAGAGGCGGGAGGCATCTTGACCTTTCTTCCGGCTCCCGGGAAAGACACGACCTTCCAGATCTTCCTCCCCATCGCTCATGCGGCAGCGCGGCCGCTAGAACGTCAAGAGCCCGCGTCCTGAGTTGGGCGTTGGTTGTTCGGTGAGCACGGCTTCAAGGGTTCGGACGACCTCCTGGTCCCACTTGGCGCCTGCTTCTGCACGGATCATCGCCAGAGCCTCGGAGGGCGAAAAGGCAGCGCGATAGGCCTGGCGATGGCTCAGCGCGTCAAAGGCCTCGGCAACGGCGAGAATCCTCGCCGCGATGCTCAGCTCGGTCGTGTCGCGTCCGAGGGTGCCGCTGCCATCGACATGCTCGTGGTGATGGCGAACGAGTTCGACGGCCTGATCGGAGCCCCCGAGGGCGGTCAGAAGCATGGCGCCTCGGATCGGATGCTCTCGCAGGAGATCACGCTCGACCTCGTTCAGTCGCGCTGGTTTGCGCAGGATCGCCGGAGCGACGGAGAGCTTACCGAGATCGTGATGCCAACCTGCCGTTTCTAGGCAGTTGAGCTCGTCCATACCGAGCTTGAGATGCTCGCCGAGCCTGCGCGCGAGCGTGGCGACCCGCTGAGAATGACCGCTCTCTGAGCTGTCTCGTTGATCGACGATGCGCAGCATGCTCTGCGCGAACTCCGGCAGAGCTGCGGGTGCGGGAAGCGCGAGTGAGAGGGGACCTTCCGGATCGCTTCGTAGGAGCTGTCGGAGAGTTACGAGGGCGTCGACGAGCGCGAGCAGGCGGAGGTCGTCGTAGGGCCGGGCGAGGGGTACGACCAGGTTCGAGCTCTCATGGAGGTGATCCTCGACCGGCGCCTCCGGCTGACGCAAGAAGAGCACCGGTTGCGTGGGCCAGTCGACGAGCTGCTCCGGAAGGCGGCGCTCGAGACGATGCAGGCACAGACCGGCTGCGGGTCGATCGACGAGCAGCAGCTCCGGTGCGAACTCCGGCCAGCAGCGGGCGGTCGCTTCGACGCTCTTCGTCGCTTGGCACGCGTGGCGACTGGCGACGAGCAACTCTTCCAGCTTGCGTGATGCGCGCTCGTGGCCTGCCAGCAGAAGGATTCTCGCCATCGGGACCCGCCAGAGCTGAGAGAAAGCGACCGCTCCTGCACCGATGGGATGCGCCGCATCAAGCGGTTACTCCTCTCTGGCGCATGTGCAGCGGTCGAGCTCGCGGTTGCAGGCGAAGCAGTAGCCTTGGGACTCGAACCAGGCCGTCATCTCGGCCTGCCACGCATCGGCGATGCCTATTCTTTCGATTTCATCGAAGCCCGCCTCATCCAGCCAAGCCTTCATG
>CAYSMT010000090.1:0-8434 GCA_964432135.1 uncultured Acidobacteriota bacterium | reverse complement strand
CCCCGCCGCTTCTGCATACCGTGCGCGGGACGGGATACCTGCTTCGTGAACCCGTCGAAACTCGCTAGGAGCGCGCCATTTCGCCTGGCGCTGGCCTATGTGGCCTTATTCGGCATTTCGTCGGTACTGCTGCTTGCTTTGATCTACTGGTCAACCGCCGGATACATGATCGGCCAAGCCGAGGAGACGATCGAGGCGGAGGTCGCAGGCTTGAGCGAACGCTATCGCTTGGCCGGGCTCCCTGGGCTTGTCGACCTCGTCGAAGCGCGTTCAGGCCCGTCGCGGGCCGGTTCTGCGGTCTATTTGCTCGTCGACGCCGGCTACCGCCATGTGGCGGGAAACCTGCGGGGATGGCCTGCGGTCGATCCGGACGAGCAAGGATGGATTCGCTTTCGTCTTGCGGATATTCGCGGTGGAGACGATGCCACGGTCCATGAGGCGCGAGCGAAGGTCTTTCCCTTGCGGGGCGGCTTCTGGCTGCTCGTCGGCAGGGATTTCCATGAGCTCGAAACGATGCAGCGACGGATCGTAAGAACTCTCGCTTGGGGACTCGCGGCGACGGTCGCACTCGCCCTTCTGGGAGGTGCTCTTGTGGGTCGCAGCCGCATCCGTCGCCTGGCGGAGATCAACCAGGCCGTTGGTGAGATCATGGAGGGGGATCTAACGCGCCGTCTTCCCTCCCGCGTGGGTGGCGATGACTTTGGTGAGCTCGTCGCCAACCTCAATCGCATGCTCGATGAGATTCAGCGACTGATGGCGCGTGTGCGTCAGGTCTCGGACAACATCGCTCACGATCTGCGTACACCGCTCTCGCGCCTGCGCCATCAGCTCGAGATCCTGCGTGGCGGCGAGGTCGACAACGCCCGCCGCGAAGCTGTGGAGCAGGCCATTCGTGAAGCGGAGAGTTTGTTGACGACCTTCAATGCGTTGTTACGGATTGCGCGCATCGAATCTGGAGCGCGACAGGCTGGTTTTTTCGAGATTGAGCTAGGTCCACTCATCGAGGATGTTGCGGCTTACTACGAACCGCTTGCCGACCAGCGCGGGCAATCACTCGCTGTTGGGGTGAGGGAGGGAGCGCGGCTGTGGGCTGACCGTGACCTGCTCTTTCAGGCTGTGGCGAATCTCGTCGATAACGCCGTCAAATATGCCCCGGAAGGCGGTCAGGTCTCGCTCATGCTCGAGCGTCTTCCCGACGGTGCCCGTATCCTGGTCGCCGACGACGGCCCCGGTATCCCTGAAGCTCTCCGCGAGCGCGTGTTCGAGCGCTTCTATCGTGCGGATGAGAGTCGCAGCGCCACGGGCAACGGTCTCGGCCTAAGTTTGGTCGCCGTCGTCGTACGTCTTCATAACGGATATATCCGCCTCGAGGACAACGCACCCGGCCTGCGGGTCGTTGTCGATCTGCCATCGCGAGAGAGGAAGCCTACGGGACAGCGATCATCGTCGACTCGAGCCCGCGCAGAGCGCGGTACAGGCTCTTGAGGCTCTTAAACTCCTCAGGAAGAAAGAGGGTTTTTTCGAGTACCAGGGAGTAAGTGCCGCGGACGAGATCTCCATCACGTTCGAACTGGCGTGTGACCGTCCAGCCTTCCTTGTGCTTGTCGAACGGCTGCGGAAGGCTGAGCTCGGCCGGAAGGCCGGAGATCTCGAATTTATAGAGTATTTGGCGTGGGAAGCCGTACTCCACGGCGATCTTGCGTCGCTTGGTGGCCACCGATGCCAAGTTGTGGGCCGCTCCAGAGAAAGGCGCCAGGGCCGATCCTGTCGGGCCCTTGGGAAGCTCGTCGATCTTCCATCGCGTTCTTTCGACGAAAGCGCCATCGTCGTCCTCGGACACGAACTCGACCTTATCGACGGTAGCGCCGACCCAGCCGCGGCGAATTCTGGCTTCTTCCGCCTCGGCGAAGTCCTTGTGGGAGCCTGCATAACGACGCCGCTTCCACCACGCCAGCTCGCCGTAGCGACGTGTCTCGGCTTCGAAGTTGGTCGAGTGATCCGCGTTGATCGTAATCTTGAGCGTGCATTCCTTGCGATGATCCGCCGGGCGATGGCCCGGAAGGGTTACGAGATGACTCTTCTCGCCAGCCGCGATGAGGGCTTTTTTACCGGATAGATCCGCCGAGAGCCAACCGATCGAGGTGAACTCATCCGTAGTATCGACGATGACGAGCCGACCGAGCTGCTTATCGTCGAGGGTTGCGGCCGCGAAGTGGGCCGGGAGTTCTTGCCCGTCGGGCACGGCGATGGCGAGAATCATATGGTTGAAGCTGCCGAGGCTGGGGATGGTCTCCGAGATGGCACCCCGCGCCGTCGAGTTGACGAGCACAGGATAGGATAAGTAGCCCTCACTGCCGAGGATCGACTTGAGCAAGGTCGCCTTGTCCTTGCAGTCACCCCAAAGCTCCTTCATCGTTTCGCTCGCATAACGCGGGCGAAAGCCACCGATACCAATGACTTTGGCGATGTAACGTACGCGATCGCGCACAGAGTAGCCGCAGCTCTTCACGATCGTTGGGAAGTCACCGTTGGCCGAAGACATCATCGCGTTCGCATCCGCCTGGATGCGTTCGTCAGCCACATCACGCCCTCGGGCCAGCTCGCTGTACCATATGCCGACCTCGCGCCAGTTAGCGAAGGAGGGGATATTCATCTCAACATTCGCCGCGGGGATGATTCTCAGTAGCAAGGTGGGTGCGCGGTCGCTGATGGGAGGAGCAAGTTTGTCCTCGACCGGGAAGGAGAGCTGACTCATTTCCCAGGTCGTGACCAAACCCTGCCGGGACGCTTCGACCTCCACCCCGTGGAGCCAATCCTCAGTGTAGCGCCACTCCGGCGGAAGCTCGAGCACGAAGCGGCTGCGGTCGACAAGGGGGGAGTACGCGAACAGCCGTTCGATACCTAGGGCGTAAGGTTTGTAGGTTGAGATAAACTCGAAAAAGACGAGACTACCCTCCTGGATGTCATCCACGAAGATGACGCGGGTCTTCCGGTCAGAGAAGAAGGCGTCGATATCGGTGATATCGACGACATCGCCCGCATGACTTCTCTTTGCCCGCTCACCGGGACGGACGTGCCAGGCGCGCGACTTGGTTACCTTGGCATTGGGGTGCAAGCCGAGATCCTCGAGACCAACCTCGTCGCTGGCATGGGGACTCAGCGATTGCTTGGCGATCCGGTCGCGTACGACGAAGGTGCCGTCCTCTTTCACGTTGAGCCGGCGCTCGGTAAACAGGATCCGGAAGAGTTCCTTCGGAGCGTCCTCTTCGGGGCCCGGCTGGTAGGCCTTGATGGCTTTGGCCCAGTCGGGCAGGCGAGCCGCTAAGGCACCGGGAGCAAGAATAGCCAGCATTAGCAGACCGCCGATCACGCTGCCGGGCCTTCGCATCACACACCTCCCGTGCTGCGTCGGAAGATGAGCGGTGTCTGGTCCGCACGGCGAACCTGATCGAGATAATCCGTCAGGAGCTTGTAGTACTTTGTCTTGAAAATCAGTGGCTTGATCGAGAACTCTCGCTTCACCGTGTAGCTGTCGTTATTCATGCTGATGACGAGTGAGTATTTGCCGGCCGGGCCGTCGATCTGGACAGGCGAGGGCATTTGCCCGGTTATGAATCCCTCCGGTGCATGGACGATGATCTCGTTCTTCACCACACTCGGAAAAGGAAAAATGACGGCATGCTTGCGTTCGCCGGTGTTGAGTTCTGGAACTGGATGGACCCATAGCCCGTTGAAGTGAAAGCTGTAGTTCGTCGTGTTGTCTTCGATGCCGGAAACGATGGCTTCTCCGTTACAATGGAGCTCGTAGTCGCCGACCAGGGGTTCGAGATTTGCTGTCTTGGCTTCGTCGACCTCGAAGTCTGCGCTGTCCCCGCACAGCTTGAGCAAGCGCTCCTTGAGAGCCTGGGGGGCGAGGCGGCGCAGCGCGCGCCGGCGCATGAGCATGGTCTGTCCCTTCGCGCGCGTCGACCAACTGATCTCCAGTGCCTCGTTGTCATCGATAAAGGCGATTTCCGCAGCGCTAAACAACTGATTCTGCCATGCGCTCGCCGCGGGAACGCCCACGATTTGCGCACCTTCTGGTGTCGCCTTGAAGGCTGAGACGCCCGTCGCCCACCAGGCCACTTGGCCGAAGGGCATGGCGTCGCCTGGATCGAGATAGTAGGCGCGATCCTTGCCGGGCAGGTGGATTTCGACGAAGCTGGTCGAAAACTGGCTTTTCGTGCACATGGTCGGCTTGAAATATCGGTCGGTACGGTCCACCGCTTTGATGATGAAGGCCCGAGCGCCGATGTGCCGCGCGAGGCCGGCGAAGAACAAGGTGATCTGCCAGCGGGAAGCGTGGCGATGCTCGAGGAGATCAGCGGCGTTGTTGACCTTCTTATCTTCCTTGTGTTTTTCGGTCTTCCAAACAGCCCACTCCGCGGCGTTGAGGGCGCTCGTGTTCTGGACTTCTTTGAGGATCCAATTATAGAGGGAGGTCAGGTGTTCTCTGGTGTCGCCTGTCGCAGGGATGCCGATCTTGGTGAGCAACTTCTTGCGCTTCGATGAGGAGCCGCAGAAGCTCTTGATATCTCTTTCAATATCGTCGGCCAGCTCGTCCCAATACTCCTTGCCAAAGGCGCTTGAATATCGGTAGTAAGGGTAGAAGTACGCGCCGATCTCGCTCAGCGGTGGGGCATAGGTCTCATTGTCGAGTGGTGCGAGATCCGTGGCTTTGATGAGAACCGAGTTGTTCGCCGTCGTGACCTGGATCGGCAGATCTTTCGGGCCGGAGATGAAGTAAGCCGAGCTAAGTTTATTGCTGGGTTGCCAGCGCAGGCGCAGCTTCTTGACGGGCCACCTGCGCTGCAAGGGAATGCCCGGCGGCATGGCTAGGAAGGCCATGTTGATGTCGTAGCCATAGTCGATGACGCTGCCGGGTGTGACCTCGGGCAGCGCCGCCTTGAGCTCGGTAATCGAGAAATTCCTGCTCTTGGCGATGACTTGCCGTTTGAGCGCGTTTTTTCCGAGCTCGCGTGTCGACCCGTCGGGGTGGATCACCCGTGCCCAAAACTTGCGCAGCGATCCGCTCTCTCTTGTCATGGGGACGACGATGTCGCCGAGATCCCGAGCTTCGTTTGAGAGAATTTTTGCGCGCAGGTGGTACCTGATGCGATATCCGGAGGGTAGGCTATCGTCGCGGTCGGTTTCTTCGAGAAGGACGATGCCATGTTCAATGCCCTTTTTAACGTCGGCTTTGAGGGCTTTCTCGGCCGGGCTCATCGTCGCTGGACCCGGTTTGATGTCGATCTTTGTCGATTGACCCCTTTTTGCGTACGCACCGGAAAAAGCGAAGAGGACGGCGAGCAGGCTTACGCATATGGCGTGTCGCCGCGACGAGAGAGCCGACATGGCGCTCTGAGCCAGAGATCTCGACATTGTGTATCCCTTCCCTTGAGGCCCCTTGGGGGAAGGACCCCGCACGTGATAAAACACTGCCACACACAGCGAGTATCCTACGGCAATTCAGCTGCAAATTGAAACGACTTCGGGATTTGCCGCTAGCGAAACCCGTATTCGTCGCATTGATCGGTCTCGCTCGACGAGGCCGAAGATTCAGGGCAAGAGCGCGTCGCAGCTATCAGTCGCGAAGAACAGATAGTAATGATTCACTCCGTCGGCCCCAGCGTCGACATCGCTCCACTGAACGCCGGGCTGGCTCGGATCAGCGTCTTGAACGGCACTCGCGTAGGGAGACGGGTTGTGATCCATGAAGTCGGGAGTGTCGCCGCGGTAGACCACGTAGCTCACGCCCTGAGTGTCAGCCCAGCTCACCCGCAGGTCATCGCCGTCGCGCGAAAGTTGAGCACTATTGCCGACCCCCTCGGCCGTTCCAGCGGGCGTGCAGATCGGATCCGCATCGGCGATGGCGATCAGGGCGAAGTCTTGCGGGTGCCGCGCCACATCGCCGATGCTCTCGACGTGAACCGTGATCGTCATTGGGCCTGGAAAGGGAGAGGCGAGGAAGATGCCCTCCTTGTTATTCCGTCGATCGGCCTCGCCGGCGCTGCTGCTGGTCCATCCCTTGTCGAAGCCCTTGTTTCCGCGAAAGCTCCGGCCGTTGGCGAGGGTTACGCTCAAGTCGAGATCGTTGACCAGAGCCTTCGAAGCGGATGGGGAGCCGGGGGCATCGGTCCACACGAGCATGAGCTTGAGCGCCCCGGTCGAGCGAGGACGCAGCGTGAAGACGGCCTCTTCGCCTGCGAGGCTCAGGCCCGTCGTCGTGTCATGGTCGTCGAGCAGGTGTAGCCGCTCCGAGGCTGGATCATCGGCAAACCACAGCGCGTCATCGAGAGTCAACCGGCCGAAGCCCTGATCATTGTTTGGGCGGGGGCCTCGAGTGCCTCGGCCCGTCATGTTGCGCGTCGAGATGAGCAGCGTCGCTTTGACCAGCGCTGCGCTCGCGCCGAAGCCGTCGACCTCACGTGCCGCGCCGGAGGGATAGAAGCCGCGTTCGTAGTACTCGCGCACGAGAACCGCTGAACCGGCGGCGGCGGGCGTTGCCATGGAAGTACCTGAGTGTGTGGCCCAGTCACAACTCGCCGTGCTCCGGTTCTGCGCCGAGGAGACTCCCTGAGCGGGCGCGAGTAAATCGGGAAGCATGCGTCCGTCACCGGCGGGGCCGCGGCTGGATGCGTTGTACATGTCGTTGAAGTTCGCGCTGTTGACCGTACCGCCGATGGTGAGCGAGTTCTTTGCATTCGAGTATGCGCCGAGGGAGCTCGAGCGCGAGCCCTTGTTGCCCGCGGCGAAGAGAATCAAGAAATCCTGGTGCTCCCACATGTAGCGGTCAATCGCGCGGGCGCTCGATCCGTAGCGGTTACTTCCGCCTCCCCAGGAGTTCGTGTGAATCCTGGCCCCCGCTTGGTAGGCGTCGTTCCAGGCCGGCGTCAAGTCGCCCGGTGGGCTGACCGAACCAAGGAAGCAGGCCATGAAGCCTCCGGCCTGAATGTCTTGCATCATCAAGTGTGCGTCCGGAGCGAGACCGTCGTGGTCGCCGGCGTTCAGGCAGGAAACCGTACCGCTGACATGGGTACCGTGGTCGCGATCGCAAAGTGCGCCGAGTTGGCCCCCACCCCAGGTGCGGTTGCTCACGATCTTGCTACCACCGAAGCAGCAGTGCCCTTCGTCGATGCCCGAGTCCATCACCGCAACCAACGCGTTTAATCCCCGGAGGCCGTGGGCGCTGACGGCTTCGTTGCCTATCTCGCTCGTCTGGCAGATGCCTCGGCTCCGGTCATTGAGCAGCTGCGCTTCGAAGTCCTCCTCGACGAAAAGCACGGCGTCTGAGTGCAGCAAGGAAAGAAGCTGCTCTTCGCCGTGGACGTTCACCAGGGCGCCTTCCTCCCAGACGTCGAGAAGCCTCGCGCCCGTGGCAGCGATGGCCAAGCTGGCCTCCTTCGCCTTGAGTCCAGGTGCCAGAATCAGCCGCAGGCGCGTCGCCGCGCGCAACTCCTCGAGCCGGGCACCGAGCTTAAAACCAGGATGGAAGCGACCGATCCATTCGACCTCGGGTCGGGTTGCGAGGCGCTGCGTCACGGACGCCGGCACCCGAGCGAGCAAGGTGTGGCGTGGAATGCTCGCAGCGACCGAGGCGCCGAAGGACTCGAGAATCTGCCGTCGGGTCGCGTCACGACTGTCCGGATCGAACTGGACGAGTAGCCAGCCGCCGTCGATGAGGGGTAGGCCGCGCAGTGACGCGGGGAGTGCGCGGATCGCTGCGAGACGACCCGTGATCGTATCCGTCCGAAAGTTCAGTGCCTTGAGCAAAACGGAATGCTGACTCTCAGGCTGAATCGGGGTGCTCGCGAGCGTCCCGGCGAGGCTCGTGAGAAGGGTGACGAGCACACAGCAGGAACGAGTCAACGGGGGGCGTCGTCGCATGGGGAGGCTCCTTGGCGAAGGCAGAACCGGCGGGAGCCGGCCATGTTGGCGGGAAGGTACGGCAAATCAGCATATCTGTCGAGTAAGCGGTAGCCGCCTTTGGCCACGCCTCGGGCTGTGCCCCCACGGTGGAGCGAAGAATGTTACGGGGCGGTTTTCGGGCCCGCGACGATCTCGATGCGGATCTGTGCGAACGATGACGATAATTTACGAACATACTTTCTTTGGCTGCGACTTTGGCTACATTCTTCGCTCCACCGTGGGAAAGCCCCTGCGACGCCGGAACTTCTTTCGCGCGCCCTTGTCCAAGGGGATGCGCGGCCCCGGAAGCGCCGCCACGAGGAGACCCGAAATATGATGACCTTTGGAAAGCGCACTGCCGTCCTTCTCGCTCTCCTGATCGGCGCTGGTGTCGCTCCGGTTCTCGCAGATGGACTCATCGTTGCCCGTCGCCCCCTGCCGATACCTGACCGTTCGGAGCAGCGCCCCGATCTACGCACGGCGACGC